>JAYUVJ010000217.1:0-5178 GCA_043754155.1 Acidimicrobiia bacterium | reverse complement strand
CTTGATCGCCGTGATTCTTACTGCTGTGGGTTTTGTGTTGATCCCCATTGCCGTTGCTGTTGCCGTGTTGCGGTAGTTGTTTTCCCTTCGACGGGGGATCGCAACATTCGGCTGCCTTGTTGGGCGTTTATTGCTGGGGCTCATAATTACTGGGCGGTTAATTACTGGGCGCGTCTTGATCGAGGTCGTTTGAGGTGACAGTGTGGTCCTTTGATTGCGTTGCTCGGCGTGCTTTTGGCCGTCGTGCTTAGCCCGGGCTTAGCGGTAATCGACGCTGATCACTTTTCAGTCTGGAACGTGGAATGTCGCGAATTTTCGTTTTTGAGCAATCTGCACGATCGTGCAGATTGTCTCTTGGCGAGTTTCGACCGGCTAACCACGTAGGGCTTACGCCCCCGCTTCTGAACACCAGCCGAACCGCCAAGCCCGGCTTTCCACGCAAACTTGCGCAAACTGCATGGCTCAAGGCGACCACAGGGCTTTAGTTCGGCTTGGCGAGAAATTGTGCAGAACTTAAGAACGGATACGTGCATGTTGTTCGCCCAGGGTGGAGCATACGTATATGGCCATTGCATCGAATTCGTCGCTACCCGCTGATTCGCTTCACTCCGGTTCGGAGGTGGCAACGTTTCCCGATATTGAGGCGCTGGTTTCGGTGGAATTGCGGCCTTTGGTGGCGAAGTTTTTGCATGGTGTCGATCGCGCCGAGCTCGCATCACGTCAACCTGGGGAGCTTGCCGAAGCGATAAGCGCACAGGGTACTTTGGCTCAGGTTCGCGTGGCTGGTTCGGCGAAGGTTGCCGTGCGGATTCCTGGCGATGCTGATTGGGCGGCCGGACGTGCGGTGGTGCAAGTGGTTACCGATGACATGCCGTTTTTAGTTGATTCGTCGATTTTGGCTATTCGCAGGGCTGGATTCGATGTTGAGCTGATGATGCATCCGGTGTTCCAGGTCGCTCGTGATGCCGACGGGCGTTTGCTATCACTTGGTATTGGCGCAAGCAGTACTGCAACCCGGGGCGAATCGTTTCTGCACTTTGAACTCGATGCCCTGCCAACCGATGAGCAAAGCCAAGCGCTTCACACGCAGTTGGTTACGACACTGTCCGATGTTCGTGCTGCGGTGGATGATTGGCTGCTGCTTAGGGCTCGGGCGCTGGAGCTTGCCGGTGAGGTCCGCCAGTTAACGGCGTATTCAGTTGGTTGGACGGTGGATCCGGGTGAGGTGGCCGAACTGCTCACGTGGATGGAAGACGGTCACTTCGTGCTGCTCGGGGCCATCGATCACACCGTCGTAGCTGGAGCTTCTGGCGGGTCTGAAGTTTCTGGGGGCTCAAGCGTTGAACTCGTCGAAACGCCAGGAACCGCGTTGGGAATACTCCGTGCGCATACTGATGGCACTCTGATCGATCAAATCATTGCTCCATCTGCTGCTTGGAATCAACTCGAAGTTGCCCTGATCACCAAAACAAATTCCACGTCGACGATTCATCGGTTTGGCCACTACGACATCGTGGTCATTAAGTCCTATGCCTCCGCCAACACTAATGGTTCGGCTAATTCAAGTCATTCGAGTAATTCCGGTGATGCAGTTCTGATCCCGGTCGGTGAGCGTCGCCTGGTTGGTATGTTCACTTCTGATACTTACCTGAAGAGTCCGTTGGAAATTCCTTTGCTGCGTACGAAGGTCACCACGATTCTGGAACGGAGCGGTCTTGCGCCAGCGGGGCATTCGGGCAAGGAGCTGAAGTCCATTTTGGTGTCCCATCCTCGTGACGAGTTGTTTGCCACCTCGGTCGACGAATTGGAGGCGACAGCCAACGGCATTGCCACGCTCGCTGAACGTAAACGCGTGAAGGCCTTCCTTCGACGTGATTCGGAACGCGGCGTGTGGTCGTGTTTGGTGTACCTGCCTCGGGATCGGTACAACACCGAGGTTCGACAACGGGTGCAGCAACGGCTTGAACATGTAGTTGGTGGAACGTCGTCGACCTACACCACGGCTCTCACTGATTCCCGTCTGGCACGGATTCTGTTCACCATCCCATCAACGATTACTGAGCTGACAGGTCTTGAGAGCCTTGATGCAAACCTCACTGAGGCAACCCGGTCATGGGCCGATCAACTAGCCGACGGGATTCGTGCCGCCCCGTTAAGTGCCGGGCTGTTCGAACGCTATGTGGAGGCCTTTCCTGCTTCTTATACGGCAGAGACACCAATCTCCCAAGCCATCAATGACGTGGCCAGCATCGAGCGAACACTAACGACGAAGCATCTAGTAGTTCGTGTACATAACAATACCGACGAGGACGTGGACACAGCCCAAGCACGGCTCAGTTTGTATTCGCCCGATACGGCTCTTGCACTGGCTGATCTGCTTCCGCTTTTGGCCAATCTCGGTCTTCGGGTGATCGACGAGAAGGCTGCGGAGGTCACCGTCGACGGCCGCATTGTGTGGATTCACGATCTTGGCGTGAGTGGTCCGGGCATGACTTCGGTAGATCCGCACGGTTTGTTTGCCCAACGGCTATGTGCCTCAATTGATGCCATTTGGAACCAGCTGGTTGATAACGACGGCTTCAATCAACTCGTTACCACCGCCGGGCTCACCCATGATGAGACGGCCATATTGCGCTTGTATGCCCGCCACGCTCGTCAGCTTGGTCTTGGATTTTCGCTGAGCTACATGGAAACAACGTTGGTGGAGCAACCGAAGATTGCTGCACTTTTCGCGAATATCGTCGCTACGAAGTTCGATCCCGATCTGGCTTTGTCGATGGAGGATCGGGTAACTACTGTCGCCGATTTGGAGAGTTCTTTAGCGGTGCTGCTCGATGCCATTCCCAGTCTCGATCAGGATCGCATTCTCCGTTGCATGGCTTCACAGATTGCCGCCTCGATTCGTACCAATGCTTACCAAGTCGATCGTTCGGCGTTGTGCGTGAAGATGGAACCGCGACGAATTCCCGAAGCCCCCGAACCCCGTCCGCGGTTTGAGATATTCGTAAGCTCACCTAGGGTCGAGGGTATTCACTTACGGATGGGTGCCGTGGCACGCGGTGGATTGCGATGGTCAGACCGACAGGAGGACTTCCGCACCGAAGTACTCGGGCTCATGAAGGCCCAAGGAGTGAAGAATTCCGTGATTGTGCCTGCGGGTGCGAAGGGTGGATTCGTCGTCCGTCAACCGCCGTCGGGCAATGACCGAGCCGCCATTCAGGCCGAGGGTATTGCCTGCTATCAAACCTTTATTCGTTCTCTGCTCGATGTGACCGACAATTTGGTCGACGGCCAAGTGATCAACCCAGCGCGCGTGATTCGCCACGATGCCGACGATACGTACCTGGTAGTTGCTGCCGACAAGGGCACGGCCACGTTCTCTGATATTGCCAACGCCATTTCGCTCGAGCGAGGTTTTTGGCTGGGCGATGCGTTCGCTTCCGGTGGTTCGGTGGGGTACGACCATAAGGCAATGGGCATTACGGCGCGGGGTGCGTGGCAATCAGTCAAGCGTCACTTCCTGCGCATGGGCCGCAACATTTCTTCTGATTCAGCGGAGCCGTTTACCGTCGTGGGAATCGGTGACATGTCAGGTGATGTGTTCGGCAACGCCATGTTGCTGTCCGACAAAATCCAATTGCAGATCGCCTTCGATCATCGGCACATTTTCATCGACCCCACCCCCGATCCCGCTCGAAGTTTCGCCGAGCGCGCCCGCCTGTTCGCCCTCCCCCGATCTTCCTGGGACGACTACGACAAGTCCTTGTTGTCCCGTGGTGGCGGTGTGTGGCCACGAACGGCGAAATCAATAACTCTTCCCCCGGAAGCTCTGGCCGTTCTCGGTCTAGGTCCGGTTGGCCTCGCTGCAATTGCTCTCCCTCCTCTCGCTACTGCTTTTCATGGATCCGCCGATTCATCTGGTGGTTCGGTGCATGGTTCTTCCAGTTCACGCGACGCGGGAGAGGCATCGATCGCTTCTGCAGGTTCCCCCGATCACATGACCTATGGGCAAATGACCCCCGTGCACATGACCCCAACCGAAATCATCGCCGCTGCGTTAAAGGCACCCGTCGATTTGTTGTGGAATGGCGGCATCGGCACCTACGTAAAGGCCAGTACCGAGACCCACGCCCAAGCTGGCGACCGAGCCAATGACATCCTACGGGCCGACGCCAACCAACTGCGCTGCAAGGTCATCGGCGAAGGTGGAAACCTCGGCATGACGCAACGTGCCCGTATCGAGTTCGCCCAAGCTGGCGGTTGGGTCAATACCGATGCCATCGACAATTCGGCCGGCGTCGACACCAGCGATCACGAAGTAAACCTCAAAATCCTCGTCGACCGCGCGGTAGCCAATGGTGCCCTCCCGCTTGCCGATCGCAATGTGTTACTAGGTGCACTTACCAATGAAGTAGCGGGGTTGGTGCTCGCCGACAACATCGCCCAGAACCGCGTGCTCGGCACCAGTCTCGCCGAAGCACCAGGCATGGTTGCCCTGCACAGCCGCTACCTCGATGCCCTAGAAGCAGCCGGTCGGCTCGATCGTCGTCTCGAAGCACTACCTGATGCTGCAGAACTTCGTGCCCGACGGGTTGCTGGCGCTGGCCTCACCATTCCCGAGCTTGCGGTTTTGATGGCCCACACAAAGTTGTGGATCACCGACCAGCTCCTCGAAGAATCCATTGGTGCCGATGCCTCGTTGGTCAATCATCTGCACGATTACTTTCCCGATGCCGTCGTTGCCCGGCTCCCCGCCCAAGTTGATGAGCACCCCTTACGCAACGAGATCATTGCCACGGTGTTGGCCAATCATGTAGTCAATCGCAACGGTTCCACGTTTGTATTTCGCCTCGTCGACGAAACCCACGCCAGTGTTTCCGACGTCGTCCGCACCCACCTCGCCGCTACCGATTTGCTAAGCGTAGATACGTATTGGAATGCCATCTGCGCTTTAGATGGCACCCTGGCCGACGCACACCAAAACCAGTTGCTCCTCGAAGCCGACCGTGCAGTTGAACGCGCTGCTCGTTGGCTGCTACGCAATCGTCCGCTCCCACTCGATCAGGTTGCCGCCGGTGCCGACTATCGTTCGACGGTAGCTGCACTCGGCGGTGTTCTCGACACCCTCAACCAACACGGCGGTTCCGAACCCGCCGCCGGTTCCGATGCCGAAACCCT
>JAYUVJ010000216.1:0-5254 GCA_043754155.1 Acidimicrobiia bacterium | reverse complement strand
TAGTGGTCGGCGGACCAAGCGGACTTGATGGGCAGGCCGAAGTTGACCGCATCCATGAATTGGCTCGCACTCTTGGCGTTGCCGATCGCGTGAGGTTCTGTGCACCGCAACCGCACCATATTCTGTCCACTTACTATCGCGCCGCCGACGTTTGCCTCGTGCCCAGTCGTTCGGAATCCTTCGGCCTCGTGGCGCTTGAAGCTGCGGCTTGTGGAACCCCCGTTATTGCCGCGAATGTAGGTGGGCTTACGACTCTGGTTGATGATGGCCAAACCGGTTTCCTGATCGACGACCGTGATCCGCAGTGTTGGGCGGCAGCAATTGACTGCATCCTCGGCGATACACAATGGGCTGCCGAGATGAGTGCTGCTTCCGCGGCCAGATCTCGTCGTTACGCCTGGAGCTACACCGCAGCCCGTTTACGTAGGCTCTATACCGATCTCACCGTTCGACAACTCGTGGACTGCCAATAACTCAGAACGTCGCAAGCGTGTGGCCCGAACTTAAGCGGGAGCAACTCGCATTGCGAACCTGTGGGATCGAGCGTTTAGCAAGTACCCAATTCCACGAGTTCAGCAACCAAAAGCAACAAAAAGCACCGCTGGTATCAGTGCGATCGACAGCAGTGCGCCGTCGTTGTTACCGGTTAAAGTGTGTGGCGAAACCAATTGTCATGGCTGTGCGGAAGCAATCTTCGGAATAGGCGTATGCGGCACCCAACATGCGATCGAGCTCAGCTTCGCCGTGAGGAGCAACAAAGGCAGAAAACGGAAGCTGCGCTGAAAGATAGATCGCGTCCTCACCGCCAATGTTGATGCGGTAGGCGTAAAAACGAGCGCAGGCTCGTAGTAAGTACTCGTAGCATGCAGCAATGTTTTCTTCGGGTGCTGGCATGAAGTACGTCTCAAAATGCACGGTCTCTTCACGCACCGTCACCCACAACGTGGTAACGAGTTTCTCTTCGCCACGGGCCCGCAAGAACCAACGCTCACACGATGGGTCGCGCTCAACATTGGTGACCACAGGGTTCTCTTCCACAACGCTGGTCGACCAACGCTGAACCAACGCAGAAACTTCCCCAGCAGTTATCGGCAACTCATCAACCATGCAATAACCGTACCGGTGAGTCAGTCACTCTCGATAACTAACTCTTTCGTTAAATGGCTCTCCCGTTAAACGGCTCTCTCGTTAACCGGCACGAGTAGTGCGCCGAGCTACCCGAGTTCGTGGGATCGCGCAGTGGCAGCAGCGACTGCTTCGATAAAGGCACTCCGCACACCGTGAGCTTCCAGCGACCGCAATCCAGCGGCGGTAGTACCACCGGGCGAGGTGACGTTGGCCCGAAGTGTGGCGGCATCTTCGGTCGATTCGGCCAGGAGCTTTCCGGCCCCGTAAATGGTCTGGGAGGCCAAGGAAACCGCGACACTTCGAGGAAGACCTGCAGCCACTCCGCCTTCGATCAGCGCTTCGGCCACCAGGAAAATATAGGCGGGGCCGGAACCGGAAAGCCCCGTCACGGCATCGAGAAGTTTCTCGTCAACCACCTCGACCACTCCTACAGCCCCCAGGATGCTCGACGCCCACTCAAGATCGCTTGCTCCGGCGTGGGTACCACCAGCGATTGCTGAGGCTCCAGCGCCAACCAAGGCCGGGGTGTTGGGCATGGAGCGAATAACGGCATGGCTGCTGCCCGGTACGGCTTGCGTCAACGTCTGCTCCATCGTGGCTATGCGGACGCCTGCGGCGATGGACAAAAACCGGTTGACCTTGGGTGCCAAATCCCTGCATACCTCGGCTACTTGTTGGGGTTTCACCGCGATAAGGGCCCCGTCGGCACGGAGATCTGATGGGATTGCTGCCAACACTGCGAGGCTGCTGTAGCGCTGAGTGAGCTCATCGCGACGGGCGGCAACGGGTTCGATCACCACAATCGTGCTGGGGGCATGGCCTGCGTTGAGGAGCCCGCCGATGAGTGCTTCACCCATTTTTCCACCGCCGACAACGACAAGGGCAACTGACGGGCCGGATGCGGAAGTATTTGTGCTCACGAATTCGAAGGTTAGAGGAACCGACGCTTGCACCATTGGAAACCGCGGTAAGTGGAGCGCTGAGCACCGCCAATGGAAGCGTCGATTTTTCTCGCTAAACCCCACATTTAGGGTCGAGCGGGCAAAAATCACAAGATTTAGGGGTGCCAACAGGACAATGCGTGAAATGACCTCTTGCACACTCGGTTTTTTGTAGGTAACTTGTGCGCAACCAAGAAGCCCGGTGGCGATTGGTCGGTTCGTTCGGGGAAGTGCGAATCGGCAATCAATTGCCCCGGGCTTCTGGCTTTTCTCGATCGGTTCGTGAGTGTGGAGTAGCTGGGCCAAACTCGTAGCGTGCCTATGGACACCATCTCGTTTCTTACCGACTACGGCCATGCCGATGAATTTGTGGGCGTGTGCAAATCCGTTTTGCGCCAATTGGCTCCCGACGCGGCGGTGATTGACATCACCCACGATTTGCCTCCACACGATGTGAGGGCTGGCTCTCTGGCTTTGGTTCGGGCCGCGCAATACCTAGCCGACGGCGTGGTTTTGGCCATTGTCGATCCTGGTGTTGGAACCTCACGCAGGGCCGTGGCGGTGGAGTGCGGCGAGAACGGCGAGTACGTGTTTGTGGGCCCGGATAACGGGTTGATGGCCCCAGCGGTTGCCATGTTGGGCGGGGCTCGACGGGCCGTGACTCTCACCAACGAGGACCACCATTTAGCCGCTCCCGGAGCAACCTTTGCCGGACGTGACGTGTTTGCCCCAGTAGCCGCTCGCCTTTGTGCAGGAACCTCGTTTGAGGATTTGGGCGAGTTGATTGATCCCGTTACGTTGCTGCCTGGTATCTTGCCGCTCTCGCGTTTTGAGGACGACATGGTGCACGGCGAGGCCCTCTGGGTTGACCGGTACGGCAACGTGCAACTCAACGTGGGCCCAGAAGATCTCGATCCGCTCGGGCATCTGGGTAATGGCGATGTGGTCACTATCTCGTATAACCATAAGTCGCGGACGGCCCGGCTTTGCCACACCTATGCCGAGATCAAAGCCGGAGAAATTGGCCTAGTGGTTGACTCCTACGGTTTGTTGAGCATTTGTGTGGATCGTCAGTCGGCATCGCGAGAACTTGGCCTGGGAACGACCACGGCGGTGAAGATCACCATCCCCACCGAGTGACCCGCTTGATTCGCCTGTTTACGTGACCCCTGAATCTCGTAGCTTGTTGGTAGCGGTTGCAACCTAGAATTTTGATGTGCGCCCCGCTACCACCGTCGTTATGGTCATCCTCTTGGTGTTGTTGTTGGGTGCTGCGGCCCTGCAGTTTGCGGTGATGGGAAAGTCACCAACTGCCGGTCCTTCCGACACCACCAGCGCCCTTCGGAATAAGGTGGCGCCAGCAGCGCAGTACCGGTAGTTTCTGGCTTGGCTTCCGGCGGTACCCACATTGCTTTTGAACACTCCACCTCGAAATCTTCCGAACCAGAGACCCATGAACCTCGCAGCGATTATTGATGGCCACCCTGATGACGCCACGGCACTAGTAAGTTCCGGCGAAATCACTACCTATGGCGCGCTGCGGGCCCAGGTTGGTGCGGTCCGCGGAGGTTTGATCGAAGCGGGCCTGAAGCCGGGGGATCAGGTGGCGATTGCGATGGCAGCGAATTGGTATTTCGTCGTGGCATATCTCGCTACCTTGAGCGCCGGTGCCGTAGCGATTCCGTTGAATCCGCAAAGCCCGGCTGCGGAGTTGAACCGTGAACTTGGGTCTGTGAGCCCAAAAGTTGCCTTCGTAGGGCCGACGGCTGAGCACGCATTCTCTGGTGTCGACCATGTTGCTCTTGGAATTGGCCTCTTGATTACTCCCGAGGGCGTTTCGTTGGCTGGCGCACGGTCGTTTGAGGATCTGCTGGTGCACGATTTTGTTCCGTTAGTCGACCGCGCTGATAGCGATTTGGCTGTGATGATGTTCACCTCCGGTACGGCAGGTTCACCGAAGGCGGCAATGTTGTCGCACGGGAATTTGCGGTCCAACCTGGAACAGATGCAAGCGACCGGCCATGGAACTATGCACGCATCCGATATTGGTTTCTGCGCGCTGCCGCTGTTTCACATCTATGGGTTGAACGCTTCGCTTGGCTTGATGTTGTTTGCTGGTGCCACCACCATCTTGGTGCAACGTTTCGATCCGGCTTCGGCTATCGACACCATACGTGAACGTAAAGTAAGTGTGCTTACCGGTGTTCCGCCGATGTATGAAGCCTGGGCTTCGCTGCCTGAAGCTGAGGCCACTCGACGAGATTTTGAAAGCGTCCGCCTCGCTGCCAGTGGCGCTTCTAAGCTTGATCCGGCTTTGGGTCTCGCCTTTTTGAATCGATTCGGTGTTTCTATTGGCGAAGGGTACGGGCTCACTGAAGCCTCACCGGTAGTTACTGGGGCCACGTTTGCCAATCCCCGTCCGGGAACGATTGGGCTGCCGGTTCCGGGAGTGCAGGTTCGGCTGGTCGATGATCAAGGTTCTGATGCGCTCGTTGGAGATCCAGGCGAAATTTGGGTCAAGGGCCCCAACGTATTCGCTGGCTACTGGAACGATCCTGAAGCAACCGCACGTGCACTTACTAGCGACGGTTGGCTGCGAACCGGTGATATTGCCGTAGCTGATGATGATGGGTACGTAACCATCGTGGATCGCGAGAAGGACCTGATCATCGTGTCGGGCTTCAACGTGTACCCCGCCGAAGTTGAAGAAGTGCTCGCCGAGCATCCGGGTGTTGCCGAAGTTGCCGTGCTGGGTGTACCGCATCCTCATACCGGCGAATCGGTCAAAGCTTTTGTTGTGGCTAAACCCGATCGTTCCTTGGAAGAAGATGACTTGATCGCCTTCTGCTCACGTGAACTAGCTCGCTACAAGTGCCCCACCAAAATCCTCTTCGTAAGCGAACTGCCACACGGCCTCAACGGCAAACTCCTCCGCCGCGAACTCCGCTAACTATCCGTAACTTGTTGCCCGCAATGTGGGTGACCATCCAGAAAATTGAGCGCGGAGATCCAACCGTGGCCATAGGTACGGTGTTCGAAGCAGCAACGTTGCTCGGGGTGCCTCTTTTCCATCCCGACGCTGAGCGGCGCAGAATCGAGGTTCAAACGAGTCGACGACCTTGTTGGCTTTGCTTCCCGAAACGGTGAGAGTCACCAAACGCGACGATGATTTCTGATCGAACTGA
>JAYUVJ010000215.1:0-3145 GCA_043754155.1 Acidimicrobiia bacterium | reverse complement strand
GTCGCTGTTGGATTTCTTCTTGGACAGCTCTACCGCCGCTGGTACCGCGAAACATTCCAGTTGGAATAGACGCCATCGTTGACTTCGCCAAGCTCACTCCGGTTGATCTCGGTGAATTAGACGCTCATCTTGCGCAGCTGGGCCAGACATGACCATGGGCGTCGTCCCCGTGATTCTGGGGTTGCGTTTTCCTGGGAGCACTTCCCACTTGCCTGATGAAGCTCGGGACAGTTCGGCAATCGATGTGCCGTGGGCGGCCAGTTCGATGTCGACCCACGTCTTGAGAAGGGCTAGGTCGGTGGTGTTGGCGTTGTAGCCGGGGATCATTTGCGCGGCGGTAGTGTATTCGTGGTTGATTACCAATACGCCTTTGGTGCCGGTTTCATCGTCGGCAAAGAAGTGTTGATAGTCGTGGTTGAAGCCAACCTGTTTTGATTGCGCATCGCCCGTTTGTTTATTGACATCGAACGCGGGTGCTCCGGGAACGAGCGGATCGCCCCATCGCAAGATCACCTGGGTTTCGTAACCGGCGGGCACTCGGAAAGCATCATCGGTGATGGCCGCCGGGGCGATACCGGTGAACCCAGCTGACTCTGCAGGTTTCTTGGCAACCCCGGGGAGCCCGGGAATTTGGGGCGTGAGTTTTATGGCGGCATCGGCGGTGCTGGTTTTGAAGATCGATGGCGCAGCGACTACCGCGGTAGCGACTACGGCGGTAGCGACGAGACCAATTTTGAACGTGTCTCGACGGCTTATTCGGTAGTCAAGCAAATCGGCCAGTGTTGGGTTCTTGCCGAGTACAACGGTCTCGGATGCATCGGAGGATTGGGTGGTTCGATGTTGGTCACCTGTTGAAGGTAAAACTTTGCGGGGAACAACTGCTGAGCGCATTCCAAACGTCGGGCAACAAGCAGGTAAATGTTGTCATCTCTCATCTCATCTCTCATCTGTCATCTGTCATCTGTCATCTGTCGTTTGGACTTCGCTGAGTGTTTCGTCATCCAAATATTAGTATGCTGACGTAGCATGTGGCTGAGGGGACTGTTTGTGGCGGGGGTGCGTCTCTGTAGGCACTTTCTGTCCCTCACGGGCCACGCTTGACCGAACATGCTTGGTGGATCGAGTTCGATGTGCCTGGAAACGATCTACCAATCTGCTTTGTCCGGTTCGGCCCCGCACGTCGCTCGGTGTCTGGTCCTCGGCATTTCACGTCGCTGAGAGGGTTTCGGTGTGGCCTGGCCTTCGGGGCCGTTTGGGTTGCTGTTGTCTTTGGTGCTCGCAGCCGAGGCTGGAGTGCGCCTTTTGGGCTGTCGTTGTTGCTGTATTTTGTTGCTGCATTTTCGCGCTGGTGTCTTTGTTGCCGTATTTTGGTGCTCCGGCGTCTAGGTGGTTGGTGTCTTTCTCGGCGAGTCTGAAAGTTGACGCTCTTCTAACCCAAACCTGAGCCAGTTTTCCAACAAACGCCTGTGGAAATCGCACACAAAGTCGCTGTGCAGAACAGCGATTTAGTTGTTCAGAATTCGTGCCCATTTAACACCAGCCACCTAGCTTGCTCGGCGGGGTGAACGACTCATGGCTTCTTGGCGGGCGTCCCGGTTTTGGTCGACGACGAGAAATTCATTCTCCGAATAGGTGACCGAAACACCATTGATTCGGTTTGGTCCAGACTTTTCAATTCGCAACATCACCTGTTTGATTTCGTTCGCTACGCCACTGGGATCGTTGAGAATCTGTAGTGCTGTGTACCTGCGAATCGTGAACACGAGCGCTAATTTGTTCTGGCGAAGGAGATCGCGGGCGAGCGCATCTTGGGTACTGTGCGCTTCGAGTCCGTCAGCCTCGACAAGCATCAGTGGCCCCACGATGGCGAAATCGGGGAACAACGTGTCCAAGCGTGAGGCTTTTCTATCGACGATACGCACGGTTGCTTGGCGCACGAACGGGATGCCCACTTTCCGCATCGCCTGCATCAGGACAGTTTCTGTGAAACTTCCGGTGGGGCGATCGGTATCGGATCGTCGGTAAAGAACGGTTCGCATCCGGAAGGTACCGGGTCTGCGGGGATGTAGAAGAACCGCTCTCCGCAAATCGCCGAGGAGGCCCTCGTTCCATTGATCAGGGCACCAATGATCAGGCCCTCGAAGCGCTGATTCAAGTGCTTGTTCGACGACATCCGCATCGCAAACCGTCGCCAAATCACAAAGTGTACGTTCTATCGAAGTTGTTGCAAGGCCATCAATTATCACGGGATGTGGATCGACCCAATTGGTGCGATGAGCCCCTAATGGCAGATGTCTGGCGTTTGTTGGCACGGTGACTTCGAGTTCTCGGCCCGTGATTCCTTCAAGGCCGTGAAGTATCGCCGCGGATCGATGGCTCACCAATGCGCCTGCCCCGCCGTGCAATAACAGGCTGGCGAGGTTTGCTTTCCAAAGTTCGTCGTCGACGAGTTCTGGATCGGTCAAAAAGATCCCATTCTGGAGCTTTAGCCACTTCCCCTTTTCGGCATATCGGTAGGCTTGGCGCTTGGAGATTCCCATAGCATTCGCTTGATCTACTGTAACGACTCGATGCAACATGGCATCGATTGTCTGTCGCCACGTTCTGGTCTGCCAAGGTGTCAACTCGCCGCAGCGCGTCTTTTCCTACCCGAGGTGTGCTTGGTCCGGGTGGTCAGACGTGGAGTTTGACTTGAGTTGACTTGAGTTGGAGCGGACCGTTGCCGAATGAAGTGCCTGTAAAACCACGTTGTCCTCCGGCCACAGTCCCTTTGTCCTCGAACGAGGTTGGCCGTATCCGCTCGGGAGGACGCTCTCGCAGCGGGAAGCTCAAATTACGCCCCAACCTGTTCGCGGTGCTCGTGGTGTTCGCGGCGAAGGCAAACGACAAGACCGGAAGTACAAAGTATGAGTTTGAACGGACGGCCTCGGGTCGCATGGCAGCAACGGTTGGCGAGCAAATGATGCCGACGAACGAGACCGGGAGGTTCCTACCGCAAAAGGTGCGCCTGATGGCCCGTCTGTTGGTATGTGGACCTAGCGTGTGGGGTGAGGGACTGGTTGTCGTTGGGGTGCGTCCCTGGGGCCACTTTCTGTCCCCCGCGGCCCACGCCCAGCTGGGACGGAGGATGAATTGAAGGGTCTGC
>JAYUVJ010000214.1:0-2620 GCA_043754155.1 Acidimicrobiia bacterium | reverse complement strand
TGATTGATGATGGTGCGCCCAGCGGGAATCCGAACTTCGTCGAGGTGGCGGTTCAAAGCGGAAAGTTGACGCTTGTTGAGACCAGCGAACAGTGAGCTGGCGGCGAGGAGATCGACCTTGGATGAAGAAAATGTTGTTGATGCCATCTTGAACTCCCAGAGAAAACGTGAACTGCCAGTGGTGGCTTGGTCCGCCTTCCATTGTGTAGGTTCATTCGCTATTTGTGTGCCAAACGTGACGACTGCCCCAGGTGACCATTGCCGCAGGTGACAGGCGCCATGACCCAATAAAATGCAATGTTTCCAGCCGATCGACTAAACGTTTCGGCCCACGCTTAATGACACCCAATCCCGGCGAACCACGATCACAACGTGAATCACGCAGTACCTACTTTTGGGGCCCCAGGTCTCAAGGTCGCGAGACCCGCACGCCGCAAAGCCACAGAAGCTAAGCGAGGCTCGCCAGAAACGTGTGCACAGATAGAGGCGAGATCAGCAAGCTTCTGGGGCTCCAAGTCTCTAGGTCCGGAGACCCACAATCGCAAGCAGCGAAGCTAAGCGAAGCTTGCATCCAGAAACGTGTGCACGCGGGAGAGGGCGAGATCAGCAAGGGCTTTGTCACCTTGCGGACGCTGATCGCAGTTGAACCCATGATGTCCTTCGTACACATAGATTTCTGCTGTGGGCCATGAGGTACGCATTTTGTCGATATCGGTGGCCGGGATCGAAGCATCCTGATCACCGAAATGCATCTGTAACGGCATGGTCAAGGGCTGGTCGACGAAATTGACCGAGCCCGTGCCGTAGTAACAAATTGCTGCATCCATCGCCGTTGAGCCCGACACTGAAACGGCCGCGGTGACCACTCCGCCCCAGCAGTACCCAACGCAAGCAACCTTAGGAGCCTCGAGCCCAGCGGCAGCCAAACGTTCACGAGCCACGCCAGCGGTATCCAATACGTCGGCCACGGCACGCTTCAAATCGGTTTTGCTACGGGCCAGTTCTACGCCACGCTTCATATCGTCACCGGTGTAACCCAACGCAACATCACGCTCGATCCGGTCAAACAGTGCCGGAGCGATGGCGAGGTAACCATCGGCGGCGTATCCATCACAAACCTGCTCGATGTGGGAGTTCACGCCAAAGATCTCCTGCACCACAATCATGGCGCCTTTAGGTATACCGGTGGGTTCCGCCACATACCCACGAAAGCTAAATCCGTCATTGGCCACGATTTCGATGTTTGCACCCATCAGCTCAACCTAGCGGTGCTACCGACCCAAAAGCCACACAGCCACAGCCACAGCCACAACCAACCAAACCTCGGCAACCAACCAACCAAACCTCGGCACCCATACCTCGGCAACACAGCGATCCCTACAATCATGCAGGGTTCGACGTACCTGGGCCGGGGCTCTAAGTTGGAGACATGCCGGTATCCACGTTTCTGCATCAGCGAGCGCAAACACCGTTGAGCTTCGACGATCGCATGGAAACGGTCGATTTTCGTGTTTCGCACACCGCGCACATCACCGTCGACGCTGAGGTTTGCAAAAGCTGCACCACCCAAGCCTGCGTGTGGGCGTGCCCCGCAAAACTGTTCGTGACCACCAATGATGGCGGCATCTTGTTCAATTATGAGCAGTGTTTCGAATGCGGCACCTGCTACATGGTTTGCAATGAAGCGGGTGCGATCACCTGGAGCTACCCCGAAGGCGGCCACGGCGTCGTTTTCCGCCACGGTTAGACCTTCCCTGGTAGAGCCACCCGAACAAGTCTGTCCGCACTTAGTGCCCTGCGTTAGCGAATAAAGCCATGACTGAACTTTCCAACACATTGGCAAACACCGCAACGGTGGATTCCCCTGTGCCTTCCTCACACGAGCAAACTGGATGGGAAGCACCAATTGCCGTGTGCATGAAATGGGTTGCGCTGCGTCCCGACATTGATCCCCTTAGCGGTGCGGTTTCGAGCGACGAGCGTTGGTCGGGTCCTTCGCTGGCTGATCAAGCCGCACTCGAACTGGCATTGCAACTTGGCCAAGTGAGGAACGCGGCGGTCATCGTGCTCACCGTTGGCGAATCCACCAGCGATGCCATGCTTACCGAAGCCGTAGCGTGTGGCGCAACGTCGGCCATTCGCATCACTCCGAACAACGGGTTCAAAGACACAGGGTTCAAAGACACAGGGTTCAAAGACACTGGGTTCAAAGACACAGGGTTCAAAGACAAAGGGTTCAAAGACACAGGGTTTAAGCGCTCCGGGCTCAAAGATGCGAGCCACAACGACAATCCCGCACCCACAAGCGCCTCCGTGGCAGCTGCCCTCGCTGAAGTCCTGCGGTCCCTCAATCCGCAATTGGTTCTCTGTGGCGACTGGAGTCTCGACCGGGGTAGCGGATCCGTTCCACCATTCCTCGCCGCCGAACTTGAGTACGGACAGGCGTGCGGAATCGTGCGCGTCCACGAGCTGTTATCAGGAAAATCGTTGCCCCTAAAAGTTGATCGTCGGCTCGACGGGGGTCGCCGGGAAGCACTCACCATCTCCGGTCCTGCGGTTCTCTCGGTCGAAGGTGCCGCTTCCCGCCTCAGACGAGCCAACCTGGCCGGTCTTATGGCCGC
>JAYUVJ010000213.1:0-3639 GCA_043754155.1 Acidimicrobiia bacterium | reverse complement strand
TTTTCGGGCATCGTGACGGTCAACAAACGCCCCAATTACAAGTCCAAAAATGAAGGGCACCCGGCTCGCCGCGAACACTGATGCCACGACAATTGGGTTCTTTGAGGTCTCTCGGGCAAGCAGCGGAAGGCCTGTTACGAGCAAGCCGTCGCCCAAACTCGACGCCGCTACTGCGACCCAGAACCGTTCATATTTTCGCCCCAACCGCCGCATGAGGATCACAGGCTACTGGTATGACCAGCACTTTTCTGTCTTTTCCCCTAAAGGTTCGCTTTCAACATGCCGACAATAAAAAGAACCACCCGGCTAGGGGTGGTTCTTTCAACAATTTTGGTGAGGTAGTGACAAATGAACCAACCGATCAGCTCAAGTCACTTCCAATTTCACCCGCACGCGTTTCCTCCACAAGCATTTCCTCGCATAACGGCCCCCTCTCCCTCAATCAGACCGGCCGATTTCGTCGAAACACGGCAGATGTTCACCTATGAATGCTCGTTCACTAATGAGTTGTCTGTCCAGGCCGGACGGGAAGACAGATGAAAATCCGTCGCAAGCCGGCGATCCAGGTCTATGCGGCGGTTGCTTGGATCGCGTCGACCACACTCGCCTTCCTTCTTTCGACAACATGGTTCGTACTGCACGACAGAAGCGCGCCAAAACCCTGGGTTTTACTGATTGCGGTGCTATTAGTCGGAAGCACATATTTCCTGACTGATCGGTTTGCAACCCGGCTAGCCGTAGGGCGTTTTAATGTCAGCTACACGGCTTCAGAAGTGCCCATGCTCTTTGGCGCATTCCTTCTGAGCCCGCACCTTCACATCGCTCTCCGGATTATTGTCACGAGCGCAGCAACCTTTACACGACTTCGAAAGGGCAATCGAATAGGCCTCAAACAAAAGATCATCGCCAACGCAGCCATCGGCGGAGTTGATGTGACGATGTTGAGTCTGGCGACAGTAATTTTCTCTTGGTCCGGTTCGGTAGCGGTTCATTCGCTTCTGGCGCTAGCTGGAATGTGGGTCGGCTCAGTGACACTGAGCACAGTGATTTTCCAATTAGCCCCGAAGATTGCCCATCACCAAGTAGAGATGTCCGAGGAGTGGCCGCAAATTCGGGCTACCTTCGGCCTCTCGGGGCTCACGATGGCGGTGGCTTGTTTGTTGCTCGTCGCCGTGCAGCAACAGCCAGCGGTAGGCGTACTTACGGCCATCATCGTGGCTGGGTTGTATCCGCTGGTAAGGAGCTTCTTAAAGGCATCGGCAGCACACAAAGCTCAGGTTGCCTATGGTCAGCTCACTGCGCTGCTTACACAATCTGATTCGGAGGACTTGGGCCCGGTCCTTGAGGTCGCTGCTCGGGTGTCGCAAACCCAGGCTGCGCAACTCGTCGTCCTCGGGCATCAAGGCTTTGAGGTGACCGATACCGTGTTTGTAGCGGACCAGACTGAACGTTCGACCCTAAGCGTTTCCGAACTTCCAACTACTTGGCAGCAGGCTCTCGAAACGGGCGTCACCTACCTGCGTACCAACCGAGACGGCATGGAGGAAACTGACCTGCCGCTTACAAGCAGCGAAATCGTTACGCCGCTGCTCAACCATGGGGTAGTGATTGGCTTACTTGTCGGATCCGAATTACTCGATGAGATCGACGGCAAGAAAGTTAAAGTATTTGACCCCACCCAAGCCGCAACGGTAGCTGGGTACATCGCGATTTGGTTAGAGAAAGCGCGCTTAGTAAACCAGCTCCGTTCTGAAATCACCGAACGCACGCAACAGGCTCTGCATGATCCGCTTACCGGGTTGCTCAACCGTCGAGGATTCCACGAGGCTTGGGAACGGGTGATGGCCGATCCCGACGAACACAAACTCGTAGGCGTTCTGCTCATCGATCTCGACAATTTCAAAGACGTTAATACCCACTCCGGCCACGAAGGAGGAGACTTGGTGTTACAGCAGGTGAGCGAACGGATAGTAAGCGCACTTCCGAAACGTGCCATTGTCGGTCGGTTGGGTGGTGATGAATTCGCTGTCATCATTCCTGGTATCCGCGAACCCCGTGACGCAGCGAATTTTGCCTTCGAGCTACGTAAAGCCCTGGCCGAAGCCCATCCAGTGTTCACGGAACAACTGGAAGTTGGAGGGTCTGTCGGCGTAGCGGTGTACCCGGAGCATGGCCACAACATCAGCGATCTTCTCAAGAGTGCCGATGCAGCAATGTTTGCGGCAAAGGACGAAACAAGCGTTGGTGTGAGTGTGTACGCCATGCACCACCTCAGAAGCTCAGACCGTGAAGTGGATTCCTATCGTTTACGTGATGCCATCGAACAGCATCGAGTAACCGCTTGGTATCAACCGATCATTGATATGTCAACGTATCGTGTCGCTGGTTTCGAAGCGCTGGCCCGCTGGGAAGAAAAGGGCCAGTTCATCTCGCCTGCAGAGTTCATTCCGCTTGCTGAACGCTCTGGGCATATCCACGCACTCACAAAATCCATCATGACCCAGGCACTCTCGAACGCCGAACGTTGGCGCCATCAGACCGGTATGGACCTGCACATAGGCGTGAATCTCTCGCCTGTTTGCATTGGCCACCCCGACACAATCAACACGCTGAAATCGCTGCTTGCGGCTACCCACCTTGATCCCAATTGCGTGATGATCGAAGTGACCGAATCTCGCATGCTGCGCGACCCCGCGCGCGCGGCTGCCTACCTCCATGAACTCAAAGCCCTCGGTCTGCAAGTAGCGCTCGATGATTTTGGTACCGGCGCGTCAACGCATGAGTGGCTGAAACGCATCACCGCGGATGTGCTCAAGATCGACAAAATGTTCATTGATGACGTTGACAGTTCCCAGCAATCCGCAGGCATCGTGGAAGTGGACATGCTTTTGGCCAAAACCTTCGGCATGAACGTAATTGCGGAAGGAATCGAAACTATTAGCCAGTGGGATGCATGCCGAGCACTGGGTGTGCACTACGCACAGGGATACCTCGTAGGTCGACCTATGCCCGCTCGCTATGTCAACGATTGGCTCGAAACCATCGAACCCCACATCGAAAACTCTATCGCCCTCGACCGCTCATTGGAGCCAAACCCCGTCACCTCAAAGTAGATCTGTCGATGCGAACCAGCGCTTCCGAAGCTTTGGAACCTGGCGATAGCAACCAATGCGATTTTCCGAATGGGATTTCTGTACGGTTCGGCCAGCTCCCGGACAAGTCATAATCGGGCATGAAAAATATTGACGCTTCGCACCAACGACTAATCGATGGATTGATTGGGCTCACTGACTCCGACGTTCGTCAACCGAGCTTGTTGCCCGGGTGGACGATCGGACACACGCTCTCGCATATTGCCTTAAACGCAGAGGCCTTTGTACGGGTCGCTAAGGGGCTTGCGCTGGGTGAGGTGGGTTCTATGTATCCAACGTCGCAATCACGTGACGAGGCCATTGAGGCCGCTGCTGATCGATCAGCGCAAGAAATTGTGGTGCATTGCCAAACCTCAAATGCGGAGCTGGCGGCGATCTGGTCAACACTCAACCTGGAGCAACTTGGCGGGCAGGCCAACCGAACACCCGGGGCGCCTACGTTCCCTGCCACCAATATTCCCATGGCTCGACTCCGGGAAATCGAAGT
>JAYUVJ010000212.1:0-8846 GCA_043754155.1 Acidimicrobiia bacterium | reverse complement strand
TATCGTCAGCGATTTCTTTTCCCTTTTCACGGATCGCGTCTACTGCGTCGGTAGCTCTGTCGGTTGCAGAGTTGACAACGTCTTTCACCTTGCCTGCCGCAGAATCCGCTTTGCCCTCTCGCTGCAGGTTTTTGTTGCCCGCGAGAACACCAGCAGCTTCTTTGACACGGCCTTTGATTTCATCCATTGTTCCCATAAGAGTTCTTCTTTCGCGTAGGCGTTTTGTTGTGGCGGTAGTGCACCGCTGATTGTGGATTGATACCCGAATCACGCGCTGTTAAACGCCATCCTCAAAACAATTTGCGACCACTCAAAACTTAAGATCGAGCAGGACCAGCAATCGGCGGGATAAATTTGGAGAGAGGTCAAGAACCACTTGGCAACTCATCGCTGAGCTAATCAGGGTTTCTACTCGTTTCGCTCAGTGATTACCGACCCAAGAAACTCAAGTGCCTGATTCAACAACCGAGAAACGTGCATCTGGCTAATGCCCACTATTTCCGCGATCTCTGTTTGGTTGCGTTCTTCGTAGAACCGTAATTGCACGATCCGCCTCGACCTTGGCGACAACAACGGCAAGAGCCGTTTTACAGTGTCTTTTGCATCAACGGCTGCAAAGGACGAGACTGGTTCATCGGCGGCAAGAGATGCGTGGAGCGGCGAATTGTCCCCACCTTCGGTCATTAGCGGGGCATCCAAAGACTTCGCACGAAACGCAGCACCAGCTTCCATGGCCTCCAGCACTCGCTCAGTACTTAATCCAGTTCGCACAGCGATTTCTGAGATAGTAGGCGAACGTAACAGTTCGTGGCGTAGTTCGTTGGTTGCCGGACCTAAAAGCTGGGAGGCCTCCTGCAAGCTCCTTGGCATTCGAACACTCCAAACCGACCGGAAGTGTCTCCTAAGTTCGCCCAGAATAGTTGGCGTGGCAAACCCTACAAACGGCACGCCGCGTTCCGGATCAAATCTGTCGATCGCCAGCAACAGGCCGACATGACCAACTTGTATCAAGTCATCGAGCTCTGGTCCACGATCCCTGAACCGGCGAGCAAGTGCTACAACTAAGCCCGTTGAATAGGAAACAATCGCTTCGAGATCTTTAACGTCACGCGTTTGTCGGTAACGCGAAATTAGCGCTATTTCTGTTTCTGGGTCATGGAATCGAGTAGGGGAAGTTTCTGGCGAGAGTGATTCAATCTCTTTAGCCATCGCTTGGCCCAATCGGACAACGCACCGAAAATGCCACCCCTACCTGTTGCTTATCGGTTTTGACCGCGAAGTTGTCGACCAGCGAGGCAACGATTTGGGCTGCGAGCACATCAAGCTCGACGGGTGCGTGTTGGCCCTCTGAAGTCACTTCGTTTTGAACTTGATCCGGGTTAGCCAAGAGCGCCGAGCCCTGGAATTCAAAGTGATCGGGTCCTGGGTAGATTCCGATTCTCACAGCGGTACCTGGAGCGGCGACCGTCATCACCAGAGTTATGAGTTCGTCGGCAACGATGCGCAGATCTTCGATGGCATCGTAGGAAAATTCGACATCCGTAGCGGCAGAGGCAACAACCAAACGGACCAATCTAAGGTAGATCGGATCGTTGGGGACGGTGAGTTGCAGAGGTGCTTCTTCGAGTTCATGCATGAGTTTCCTTGACCGTCCAAAGTTTTGAAGTAGGCAGTTCAGCCCGGTGCGGGTATGAGCATGTCATACCCGCACCGAGAGCGGCTTGTCCTCGCGAGACGTCGGACTAGACGGGATGCACCACAGACCATTGCCCCGCGCTTGAGATCCTAAACATTATTTAGCAACAATGTTGTGGGGTTATGTACACAGGATCAGATTTCCCAAATCGCGAAGGTCGCGATCTCCGTGGTGTTGACCGAGTGCCATGCGCAATTCGCTTACCGCTTGAACCCAACCGGGGTTAAACGCCAGAGGACCGGGACCAGCTTCGTTCTCGACGGATCTCAATATGGTGCCGGCCGCGACCGCTATTTGATAGCGGGCACTTAGCGCAGGTACTTGCGCACTTTCGCTGGACCGCCGATCGATAATCCGTGCGGCAACATCAAGCGAAGCATCAATTCCCCAACACAATGCGCTTTGCAACCCCAGACTTACAGCGGCGATTTCGTCGCACCGGGTCGAGCGAAGACGTTGCATGTCGATTACCCGATCGGTGATGCCTGCCCAACAAGCGGCAACCCCTACCGCTCCCCACCAGAACCCGGGCCTGGCCGAATAGAAGTGAGGATGTCCAACCAATTCAGTATCGGCGATCTCTACATTTGTGAGCCTTACGGTTCCAATCGACGCATCAGAAAACGCCGTTGTCTTCCACGTGGAAAGGTCAACTGTCACTCCTTCTTGATTCATACGCACAAATACCAACCGTTCACCCTCCTTGCATGACACCGTCATGAGCGCTCCATCAATGATGCCGGCACCACCACAGAAGTTTTGCGTACCATTAAGTAGCAGACCGTATCGTGTTGTTTGGGCCGTAACCCGCGAAATCGATGAGCTAGCCCAAACCGCCAGGGCCGAATTGGCGGGGATCACCACATTGGCATCAGTGAAAATTGCTTGCGCATCGCAGTGAGCTTCAAGCAGACGACCGACTGATGGATTTTTGGCCGACATCTGTCGCAAAGCCCGAAATCGTTGAGAGGTATCTCCGCTACCGGGAAGAGGCAAAGCTGTTCCTGCGCGCGCTGTGGCAAGAAACGTTTGCGCGTCATCCACCGAATCCCATCCAGTTGAGTTCAGCACCACACCACCTCCGTCGCGTTAGCAAGGGACGCCAAAAGTTGAGGGGTTACGATCTGTTCACCCAGAATCGACGTCACTTGGGAAGCGTACATATCGATTGCTTTCCACTTTGCCTCGTAACCCTTTGTGCTTATCAACCATCGACGGGCGCCAACCAACGCGTCAGCTTGTGGATTGTGCGTCCATGTCCATACGCCGTAACACCAATGCTCAACACCGGGAAAGCCAGCTGCCACTTCAGCTGCCGCAATGGCACATGCATCGTGGTCTGAATGACCGTCGTGTAAGCGCGGAGCCAGCAACACACACCGTTGACCATCCGCTGGAAGGTTCTCCGCAATCGCTTCACTAATTTCCTTACACACATTGGCCAACTCCGCATCTGGGAACCCGAGAAAGGTGATCCGATCCGCCACACCTAACACATTCGCCGCAGCGAGCGCCTCAGCCTGGCGGATGTGCGAAAGCTGAGGATGTTGGTGGGAAGCTCTCCCATCGCTCACAATAAGCACGCGTACGTCGATACCCCCCTTGTTCCAATCGTAGATAAGTCCACCTAAGCCCAGGGTTTCATCGTCGGGATGGGGGGCCACCACAATGGCGCTATAGCCATCGGGCCTTTGCAGAACAGGAAGACTCTTGATCAATTCGCGCCACGGTTCGAGATGTGTCATGAGATAGGGCTCGTACTCCTTGAGGCCAACAGTTTCAAACAATCAGCGAACCCTCCCGGAATTCTCCCTAGCGATCGGCCGCTCGTTATCACCCGCACACTACGGTCAGACACGCGTTCGAATCCGTGCTCGCCAAGACGATTCCAAAGTTCCCGGTCCTCCCCCAGGCCCATCGGGGGCCAACCGCCGACCTTCTTATACGCAGCAGCACTAAGCCCGAAATTGGCTGCCTGCACGTGAGGGTGCGATCCATCTTTCCCTTCGCCGTAAGACCGATTAAAGAGTTCCTTCATTCCAGGACCAAAGTCGGTGAACGTATCAATATCGACCACTCCTGCAACTGCGTGGGCACCCTGTTCCGCAAGTAGTAGTTGCTGCTGTATCCAATGAGAAGGAACGGAGCTATCTGCGTCGGTGTTTGCGAGCCAAACGGGCAAGCTCGGGTGTTCAGTATCGAAATACTTCATGATCGCTTCTGCGCCTAGAGATCGGGATACCCCAGCGTTACGCTGAGTCGTCTCAATTACTTCTCCTCGGTTACCCAGAATCCTCTTGGCTATCGATGAAGTCGCGTCGCTGCAGCTATCGGCAACCACTACAACCCAAAGCGCTCCGGAGTGTTCGATATTCAGGATCGAATCTAAACACCGTTGAATTAGTACTTCTTCGTTGTGTGCCGGAACGACGATCCCTACGACCCAAGGGAGTTGGCTTTCGATAGAACTCTTTAGTTTCCTCATCAACGCGCAATACCCCGCCACTTTCGTTTCAAACGTGCCACGTACTTTCGGACGGGCCGAGCCGTGTAGTTATTCAGGGGTACGTAGCTAGGCAACCTGTTTAGTGTTTGGGTTTTTAAAGTGTGGGTAACAGAAGTCCATGTCGTTCGGAACGAACCCTCCAGCAATCGATGAGCGGAATTTCGAGCATTTCGATGCACTGTATGCCTCACACTCCGATCCCTGGGGGTACAAATCGATCTGGTATGAGCAACGACGGCTTGCCCTTATAGCTGCGATGTTAGACAAACAGTCTTATGAACGAGCCTTTGAGCCAGGATGCTCGAATGGAACGTTAACGGTGCAGTTGCTGCCAAGGTGCGGTCATCTCTTAGCGCTTGACGGTTCCGAAAGAGCAGTCTCGCTTGCCCAGAATTCAACAAGCCAATTTTCGAATGTGGACATACGGAAGGGCTCGGTCCCAAATGACTGGCCCAACGGAACCTTCGATCTCATCATTCTGTCTGATTTTCTTTACTACCTGAACCCCACCGACGTCATCAGGGTCGCAGAACGATCCATGTCGTGTCTGGCAGGTTCCGCCACGATTCTCGCCGGGCACTGGAAGGGAATCGCGCATGACTTTCTTACGCCTGGCGGCCAGGCGGTGCACGCATTGCTTTTCCAGGTCCTCGGCCCTCCCAATGGTGGTATGTACACAGACGGTGACCAAATCATTAGCACGTGGATTTCGTAAGGGCCGATGCAAATCGCCCGACTCCCAACGGTTGGCAATCCCTCTTCGGCAGAGCTGGGATGAGATTGAAAGTCAATTCAGGTTTAGGGTTTAAGAACGTGGGTAACGATCTCGCATGATAAAAGCCAAACTTGGTAATGCTCAAGACTCGGGTCAGCACGGCGCGATCACGCTGGTACAAGAATGAGGGCGACATATGCACTCACCCGCACCTTGGTTGCGCCACTCTTTCTGAGCGGCGGTTTGGGTTCGGTGCGAGATCCGGGAGCCAAGGCCGCGGCTGCCAAATCCACGAGCGAGCACCTGACAAAAATGGGGCTTCCTAATGATCCCGTAACGCTGGTCAGGATGAATGGCGTACTTCAACTTGGGGCAGGTTTGCTGCTCGTGTGTGGAAAGGTTCCCCGGCTTGCCTCAGCAGCTCTAGCGGCCAGCCTCGTACCCACAACATTTGCTGGGCACCGGTTCTGGGAAGAGAGTAATCCTCAGCTCCGCTCTACCCAGAAAATTCAATTCATGAAGAATTTTGCCATTCTGGGTGGGTTGGTCCTTCTAGCTACAGATACGAACGGCGCACCGTCATTGGGTTGGCGATTAAACAAGACAGCAAGCAAAGCCGCACAATCAGTGAATACTCTAGGAAAAGAGTTGGGGGTTACAGGCGGCTCCGTAGTTTCCACGGCTGTCGAACATTTGAAGGACGTCAGTGAACGCGTGGGCACGACCGCTGCTCCGCTCCTCAAGATGGCAAAGCCGACTGCGCCCTCGCTTCGGCAGGCATCCAGTGCAATGAACGCCCTTGGGAAGGCGTCCGGGGCATTCGTCGACCAGGTGGTTAATTCCCTGGCTCAACGTGTGGGGAAACAGTAAGCGTGAACTTAATCGTCTGACCCGAGGCGGCAGCTCGGCGCTATGCACGAATGCGAAGGTAGTTCGATTCATGTTTCAGGGATTCCGCATCCGGGTATGTGATGAACATTCTTGAGAGCGACAACTCGTCGATTAATGCTGACCAGGAGAAACACCAATGAACGGATCCTTACAATCGTCGGACGCTGTGAAACTCGTGAACGAAGCAGGTCTCGATACGCCAAAGTCACAACCGAGTCCGGACCTTTCCACCGACCACGCGGAACCCTCATTGGTTGATGTACTTAGTTCCTACGCAGAAGCGGGCTTCAGCGCCGATGCATTCGCTGTTGCAGGTGGAATGATCCTTTGTGGCTCGTGCCAATCCACCCTTACCCCAAGCCACATTGCCGTTTATTCCATACGTCGTCTTGAAGGAACATCGGACCCTTCGGACAATCTCGGAGTTGTTGCCATTATCTGTCCGGTCTGCGGCGCACAGGCAACAATGGTGTTGAAGTACGGTCCGGAAGCAAGCCCCGATGAGGTCACAATTTGGCAGCAAACTACCGATCGGCGAGACAGCGTAATTCTCCCCGCCGATATGGCACCGGGCGAAAAGGCGGCTGACGGTCACCTGGAGACAGGTGGTACCTCCGCACAAAAGGACATGCCGCCGCCAATCGAATTTGAGTAGTACGTAGAGGTACTTTCAAGCCATGGCAGTTACTAAATGCCCGCGGAGGTTTGAACTCTCAAGCTTCCCCATGCTCGGTGGGTACAGGGTGCTGGGAAACACCGAGCATGGGGATAGTCCACATCGAATAGACAGACAGCAAAACTCAAATCTGTAACCCGGTGGTTGGATCGAACGAAGGGTAACGCTGAAAGGTCGCGTCGCGCTCCCAGAGCCGTAGACCCCGACACTGGGTTAGGAATTGCTCGGGCCCGCTGGACAGGTCGATATAGCCAGAGTCGGTAACTAACCCGGCCAAGTTCACGAGTGCGAGGCTCGGTTCGCCGTCGTAGCCCACATATTTGCAGTGTGCGTGGGCATCGCGCACGAACTCTAGGGCTGCTGAAACAGAAGCCAATTCCTCGGCCCCTGCTGTTGATAGGCAAATAACTACAGCGTCAAATACGACAGACGGACCCCCGCTCACGGTGGTGTCGGCCAAGACCAAAGACCCATCGCTCGCAATGACCCCACCGATTTTTTGCGCAACAATTTCCAACGTTGCGCCTTCTTCCATCAACGCGTTGCGTAGGGCATTAATGGTTGACGCATCGCAGCCATCACTGACTAACGCGGCCACTTTCCGACCCGAGAAATCACTTAACGGATTAGCGAGAATGCTCAATGCGGGAGAAGGCTCAAGGTCGTAAAGCGGCGCGGCGACCACGGTTGGTTGGGGAAGTTCCACGAGTCCTAAACCGTCGGCCACGAGCTGTGCAAATTCTTGGCTGACATTTATGAGGTTCGCTACCATCCGCTCTCGAATAGCTGGCGTTGCAACTTTTGAAAGTTCGAACACAAATGCATCAACAATGTGAATCTGTTCTACTGGGGTTTGGCTCATCAAGAATTGGCGAGCCTGGCTGTAGTGATCGGCAAACTTCGTTGGACGAGCCCGTCGTTGTGGGCCGCTTTCTTCGGCGGAGAACGAAGTAAACCCACTCAATGGATCTTCGCGTGGGCCAGCATCAACGCCGGTCCACGAATTTGGCTCATAGTTCACCCTTCCCACTGGGTTGCGCATCGCCATATGACCATCTTGTTGAAAGTTCGCAAAGGGGCACTTCGGCGAATTAATTGGAAGCTGTGTAAAGTTGGGGCCCCCGAGGCGTTTGGTTTGCGTGTCCAAATACGAGAAGTTTCGACCAGCGAGAAGCGGATCGTTGCTGAAATCGATACCGGGCACGATGTTCTGTGTGCAGAAGGCCACCTGTTCGGTTTCTGCAAAAAAGTTGTCCACTACCCGATCGAGGACCAGACGCCCTAAGGGTCTAATCGGTACCAATTCTTCGGGTATGAGCTTCGTGGCGTCAAGCACGTCAAACTCAAAGCTGTCCGCGAAAGCATCGTTAAAAATTTGTACGCCAAGTTCCCATTGTGGGAAGTCACCACTAGTAATGGCATTCCATAAATCACGCCGATGAAAATCGGGATCGGCACCGTTTATTTTCACTGCTTCAGGCCACATCACCGATTGAACGGCTTGGCGAGGTTTCCAATGAAACTTCACGAACACTGATTCCCCAGCCGGATTAATCATACGGAACGTATGAACCCCAAAACCTTCCATGAACCTAAACGAACGAGGCAACCCACGATCGGACATCACCCAAAAAAGCATGTGCGTGGTTTCGGGCATGAGCGATGCAAAATCCCAGAAATTATCGTGAGCCGATGCAGCTTGAGGGAAGCCGCGATCGGGTTCAGGTTTCACCGCGTGCACTAAATCTGGGAACTTAAGCGCATCCTGTACAAAGAACACGGGAATGTTGTTCCCTACAATGTCCCAGTTCCCCTGCTGCGTGTACAGCTTCACCGCGAACCCACGAACGTCGCGAGCCAAGTCCGCCGATCCTTCACTTCCTGCAACGGTTGAAAATCGCACAAAGGCCGGGGTTCTTTCGCCTGCCCGGGCAAACACATCGGCGGAAGTAATGTCCTCGGCTGACTCATAAGTTTCGAAGTATCCGTGTGCCCCGTACCCCCGGGCGTGCACCACTCTCTCTGGTATTCGTTCGTGATCAAAGTGAAAGATCTTTTCGCGCAGCTGGAAGTCACTCAACGTAACGGGACCACGCGGCCCGCCGGCCCGCAATGAGTTTTGGCCGTCGCCGATCGGCGCACCCTGTGCGGTGGTTAAGACCACGCCATCAACAAGCTGATGTGTTTCACCGCCATCCCCTACCGTTTGCTCGTGCACCTGGCTCGCTGACCCTTCTGCGGTTTTTGGCGTGTCGAGCTTTTTGGGTTTCGGTTTCGCCTTCGTGTGATCCATTGAATTTCCTTGTCGATGAGAAATGATTGGCAGAGGTAGTACAAGCCCGGAGCTTCGCCAACGTGCATG
>JAYUVJ010000211.1:0-10528 GCA_043754155.1 Acidimicrobiia bacterium | reverse complement strand
GATTGGTTCGTTGATGCGAGATCGCCCGGGTTGCCATCCGGACTCGCTAAACGCCGGTCGATTCGCTGAGCTTTGGCGGCTCGAAGAAGTCGGGGAGTTCGGTTCCCCCGCTGATCCCGACGATCCCGACGATCCAGCGGCCGGGTGACTCGCTACCTTGCCCGTACGTTCAAGCTTGGGCCCATGTTCCGGCTCAAGCTTGTGTTCGGTTGCTTCTGCGATGGGCGGGATGTTGTCAACCCGCCCTGGCTTACCGAAAGGCACGACACGCCCGTGTCTCTCAAGCACGGGCATATCGAACCCATCGGCCGCTGATTCGGTGCCCGGTTCCCCATCACGCCCAGGAGGAGCATGTTCAGAACCAGACCCAGAGCCGACACCAGGGCGCAGAGAAGTGACACGTCGACGTCCGTCAGACAATCGGGCGTTGAGCTCCGACCAAGTCTTCGGCCCGTTTGACCATCCCATGACTCTCACAATAACGAACATGTGTTCGCGACGCAAATCATTCCAAGAACAAGCGTTCGAGGGGGTTACGACTCTATATCCTCCAGCCCACCCTCTGTCAAGGGCAACTAAGAACAGGTTATTTGATGTGGTCGACTATCACGACACTCGAAGAGCGCCGGTGCCGGTTCGGTGGTGATGTGTAACTTCGAAACGGCCGCCCCTGACGGCCTAGATTGGGGTTCGGCGAAGATTCGTCGTTCTTCAACGCGTCGTTCCTCAACGCGTCGTTCAAAGCGGTTACCCTCCACATGGGCTAAACCATGACGGTCGAGAACCAGACGACTAGGCAGAAAGTAAAGCCAACCGCGAGTGATTCCGCAATTCAGAGCAAGTTTCATACTGCTTCGAAGTTAGAGCCAACGGAACTGATTCTCGTGCCTTCCAAATTTTGCGACTTACACTGGCGTAGTGAGCGAATCCGTCAGAAGTTCCGATTCGCACCAGTATCGATCTCGTGCCGAATTTATCGTGCGCCAAAGCACAACCGCATTGGATCGGGAAGCACAACTGGATCTTCGCTACCGGGTTTTGCGGGAACCACTCGGCATGTCTCGTGAACAAGCCGTGTTTGCCCGTGATGACGACCTCGACACGATCCACCTCGTAGCAGTGGTCGACACCCTGGTCGAAAGCAACGGTGTTATTGATGGCCATGTTGTTGGCGAGAACCGCAAACCGCAGATTGTCATTGGTACGGCAACGATGATCTCCCATGGACCCGACGTTGTGCAGTTGCGAGGTATGGCTTCAGACCCCGCGTGGGCCGGAAGCGGAGTTGGGAAGGCCGTGTTGGAAGCGGCCCATGTCCTTGCCGGTTCACGTTCATTATGGTGCGACGCCCGCATGTCAGCGCACGATTTCTATGCGCGCTTTGGATGGGTGGCCGAGGGCGACGTTTTTGACATTCCCCAAGTCGGCCCTCACACCGTGATGCGCTACGTCGGCAACCTCGAACAAGACAACACCAAACCAGACGATCCAAGATCAGGACCTTCACTACTCGGCTGACGGCTCGTCTCGGGCCAACCTGTTTGCGCCACTAGTGGCACTAGTGGCACCTTTTTCACTGCGCCAGTGAAAAATACCGAGTTAGTGGCGCATTCCGCCACAGCTGGTACGGTCAAACGGTGACCATAGACACGAGCCACCCAGTCAGCACCGCAAGCGTTGGTTCCCCTGCAGCTCGCAAGCGGATTGCCAGTTTGTTGCCCTCTACGACGGAGATCGTCGCGGCGCTTGGGTTGCTTGATGATCTGGTGGCCGTCACCTTTGAATGCGACTATCCCGTTGGCGTGCGCGGTGACCGAGCGATTGCTGTTGATACCGCTATGCCCAAGAACCTCACCCCGGGCGAGATTGATACATTCGTACGTGCACGTATGGCTGCGGGATTGCCGATGTACGAACTACGAAGTGATGTGATAACCACGTTGCAGCCCGACGTGGTTCTCACCCAAGACCTCTGCCAGGTATGCGCGCTTCCGGCAGGCGAAGTGAACGCGGCCATGAGCAAGCTAGGTTGTCAAGCGCACATACTTACTTACGATCCACACTCCGTCGACGAAGTATTAGCAGGAATCCAAACAATCGCCGACACTCTCGACGCTAGCAATACAGGTCGCATGCTCACAGATCAACTACGCAATCGTCGTCAGCAGATCATTGATCGGGTCGCGAGTATTGCTCGAGTGACGGGCACGCCGAAGCCCCGCGTGCTGGTGTTGGAATGGATCGATCCACCGTTCGTTGCTGGGCATTGGGTTCCCGAGTTGGTGAGCACAGCGGGCGGCGAGGTGTTGCTCGGTATTCCGGGTGGGCGATCGACCACCGTCACATGGGCCGAAGCGCAGGCGAGCAAACCCGACGTCGTGCTGGTGGCACCATGCGGTTTTGATCTCGATGCTGCAGTCGCTCAAGCCCAATCGATCGCACATTATTTCCCCAACGCCGAACTATGGGCCATCGACGGCAACGCCTATGTCACCCGCCCGGGCCCCCGTCTCGTCGACGCCATCGAAGCCATCGCGACCGCCTTATACGACCACGAGCCCACCCTAAACATCACCGCCCGCGCCTAAGCCCCGATGTTCACCGTTGCGTTACGGAAACCATTGAGCGAAATCACGCTTAGTTGGCGCTGTTTCGCTCAATAGATTTACCTACCCAGGCTTGCACAATTCTACCGACGTACCGCACAAGCCCACAACCTTGAGTACCGCTAGGCGATTGGAGTTAAATGGAACATGCCCGAAACTCCAGCAACACCAAGCCCAACACCAAGCCCAACACCAAGCCCAACACCTAGGCTGACGGCTGCGCCGCTGAACCCCAAGCGTCTCGATGGCAGAGTGGCAGCAATCACGGGCGGAGCTTCAGGTATTGGAAAGGCCAGTGCGCTCCGGTTTCTGCAGGAGGGAGCCTCGGTGGTGGTGGCCGATTTGCATCAAGCCAATGGTGAAGCATTTCTCAAAGAAGCCGCCACACTTGGGTTCGATCAGGCAAACATCCGATTCATAAGCGCGAATGTTTCTTTTGAAGATGATGTCGCAGCCATCGTCGACATGGCGCTGGAACACTTTGGTGCACTCGACATCATGTTCAACAACGCGGGGATCGGTGGCGCATTTGGTTCGGTGACCGAAACGCGAATTGAGGACTGGGATGAAACGTTCAACGTAGTAGCGCGAGGCGTGTTCCTTGGCGTGAAGCATGCGGCGAAGCAGATGATTATTCAGGGTGGCGGTTCGATCATCAACACGGCGTCGGTCGCAGGAATCACGGGTGGCGGCGGGCCGGTGATCTATTCAGCAGCGAAGGCTGCGGTGATCAACTTCACCAAAGCGGTCTCGATCGAGTTGGCCGAGCATCGCATCCGCATCAACGCTATTGCGCCCGGGGCGATTCGAACACCACTCTTAGAGCAAGGCCGCAAAGGTGGTTCGCTCGACGATGCCATTCACCGTTTCCAGCCTTGGCCCGAGCAGGGTCAACCGCAAAACATCGCAGCCACCGCGGCCTTTCTTGCTAGCGACGATGCCAGTTTCATAACCGGTGAGTGCATCACCGTTGATGGCGGGCTCATGGCCAGCGGACCCATCGGTAGTGGAATCTACGGCGCGGCACCCTCGGGCTGGGTAGGCATGAACCGCGGCAACACCGGCCAAGGCGCCACCATCCATCAACGCGGCGAAAAGCCCTAGGGCGTGGGTTGCATCCAAGGTAACGCGACAGGATCCGGTTTTATTCACCCCGCAGATTCGGGTTTGGAGACTGATTCTGATGGGTACCCAACGTGCGAAAACTCGCCGACCGGGTGAGAACCGGGTTGGGCGGCGGTTGCGTGGTTTCACGCGTGGTTTCACGCGTGGCGTTGCGAAGGAGCGCTAGGTCGAACGGGCCAATTCGCCGAAGTACCGACGAGGCGCCATAAAGGTTCCTCTCCATGGGGTCGAAGCTTCACCTACGTGCAGTTGCGAATAAGTGCAGCAGCCATATCTCAAGGACTTCCCCATGAATAAAAAGGCCATTGGCTCTACCGCTGCTGCATTTCTTCTGAGTACAGCCGCTGCTGGTTTGTTCCTTACCCAACCGTCAATGTCCCACGCTGCCGACGCGACCGCTGAAGCACAGGCCCCCTCGCTGAATGGCACGATCGTTGACGGCGCGGGCAAGCTCATGGCCGGCGTTGTTCTGGAATGGAACTCCTCACAACAAGGCGCTTCGTTTCGTACCATGACCGCTCCCGACGGAGCCTTCCGCATTTCTGGCGCCACCAGCACTCGTGATGGTTCGCTTAAGATTCTCAGCCCAGCCGGGATGGTCTTCAAATCACAAACAGGTTCACTCGGCGGAACCCTAAGCCCACGTAGTATCGAGAACATCGTTTACGGCGGCGGAACCTTCGTTGATGACATCAAGATTGTTGCCGATAGCGCTCCGGTGTTAAAGCCAGTTGAGTATGTACGCGAAGTAAATCGTGGCTACACCCTTCAACCGATAGTTGATCTCGCCCTGCCGAAAAACAAGCGTCTGATGGATGACCTTACCCCAGGCGCCATGTGGGACAACAAACAGCTTGTTGCTGGTCGAGTTGAGGACGGCAAAGGCAATGTTGTCGGTCGGGTTGTTGTGCACCTCATACAGGTAAACGGATCAACCACGTGGAACCAGCGCCAAGTTTCCGCAGTTGACGGTGAGTTCCGTTTCGGTGATATTCCAATGGGCAATTACACGTTGGTTGTTGAGGGTCCCGATGGCATCAAAGTGGCCAAGATGGCCGCACCGGCCGGCTCTGGAACCGCCAGCGCCAACTCAATCGACGGTATCGCTATCTCAGCCAACTCCGTTTATAAGGGTGCCGTTGTTACGGTTGATCTAAGCGGCGTAAAGCAACCAGCACAGTGAGGTGAACAGGCCACGCTAGACCGGTATCTGAACCGGCTAACAACCGGTTCAGATACCACCCCCACCCCAACCACCAAACCCCGCCTGCAGAGCACCGATAATGGAATCGCTTTTTGATGTCGAGCAGGAAAGCGAGTATGCCTGCCGGGAAACCATCCGCAAAATCCGGTAACTAGCAAGGAAAGCCCGCATGCGGAAAAGCACGCTTGTGTGCGGAAAAGCACGTGCATATACGAACGCGGGCGTGCACATCGCTACACACCCAAACTCCTTTCAACTTCGACATCACGCAAACGCTGGGGATTCGGGCGCGCAGGTTTAATGCGCGCAGGTTTCAGGCGCGCAGGTTTTATGCGCGCAGGTTTTATGCGCGCAGGTTTAAGCGCGCAGGGAACTGAAGGGTTTTCCTTCCGCCACTAAGCGCTCGATCAGGGCGGCTGGTTTCCACTGTGGGCCCGAGGACGCTTCGAGCTCCTGCAGGCGGGCAAGCACTTTGTCGAGTCCGAGCGAATCGGCATAATGCATGGGGCCACCGCGGTAGGCGGGCCAGTTATAGCCGTTGATCCAAATGATGTCGATGTCCGATGGACGAATAGCCATGCCTTCTTCAAGGATCTTGGCCCCCTCGTTAATCATGGGCAGGATGAGCCGTTCCACGATTTCTTCCTGCGTGAACTTGCGGGCCGGTTTCCCTGATCGAGCGGCGAACTCCCGAATGATGCCCTCGGTCACCGGTGAGGCTGACCCAACACGATTGGCGTCGTAATCGTAATAACCGGCACCGGTCTTTTGGCCTCGGCGATCCAGTTCACACAGGCGGTCCCTGATCGTTAGGCCTTTCGAGTTTTCCTTAACCCAACCAATATCCAATCCAGCAAGATCACTCATCTGGAACGGTCCCATGGCGAAACCAAAATCGAACAATGCCTTGTCAACGTCCCACGGCATCGCGCCTTCATCGAGCAATGCTTGAGATTCACGGGATCGGGCAAACAACATTCGGTTCCCTACAAACCCCGGGCACACGCCGACGAGGGCTGCCATTTTGCCAATCTTTTTGGAGATCTGCATGGCCGTATTGATGACTTCATCAGAAGTCTCATCGGCACGTACTACTTCGACAAGCTTCATCACATTCGCCGGCGAGAAGAAGTGCATACCAATTACCGATTCCGGACGAGTGGTAACCGCAGCGATCTCATCGATATTCAGCGCGCTGGTATTCGTAGCAAGAATCGCACCGGGCTTGCAAATGGCATCAAGCTTGGTGAACACATCACGCTTGATATCCATACGTTCAAAGACGGCTTCGATCACCAAATCCACCGTGGCGAAATCGTTGTAATCCAGTGACGGCGTGATCATGGCCATACGGCGTTCCACCTCGTCCATAGTGAAGCGACCATTCTTGGCGCTGCGCTCGTAGTTACTGCGAACTACTGCCAAACCACGATCAAGGGCGTCCTGCTTTTGCTCAACCATGGTGACTGGGATGCCGGCGTTCACGAAGTTCATGGTGATGCCGCCACCCATAGTTCCCGCACCGATCACGCCCACGGTAGCCACCGGGATTGTCGGAGTTGAAGCCGGGACCGTTGGGATCTTCCACACTTCACGCTCGGCAAAAAACACGTACCGCTGTGCCGCTGATTCTGCGCTGCTGACGAGCCCACCAAACAATTTGCGCTCAACGCCAATGCCTTCTGCAAACGGCAAATTCACGGCTGCCTCAACCGTTTGGATTATCGCTTCCGGAGCCTTGAATCCGCGGAACTTCTTGGCATTGGCCTTTCGGAATGCTGCGAACAATTCGGTATTGCCACGATCTGCTTCAACCTTGGAGGAATCGTCGGACACCTTTACGCACGGACGGCCTTCGGCTACCAGTTTGCGCGCATAGGAAATTGCATCTTCGCGGAGGGATCCTTCGGTGGCCAACTCATCGACCAAGCCCATGGCCAAACATTCCTTGGCACCGATATGGGTTCCCGCCGTCATCATCTCCAAAGCCTTCTGTGCACCTACGATTCGCGGTAGGCGCTGGGTTCCACCGGCACCGGGAAGCAAACCGAGATTAACCTCAGGAAGCCCGCACTTCGCCGACGGCACCGCAATTCGGTAGTGAGCGCACAAGGCAACTTCTAGTCCGCCACCGAGGGCCGTGCCGTGAATCGCTGCGACCACCGGCTTGGCGGAGGATTCCATCATTTCCTGCACGTCGAACAGGCTGGCGCTCTTGGTTGCTGCACCCCCGAACTCGGAAATATCGGCACCGGCGATGAAGGTTCTTCCGGCGCAAATCAGCACAATGCTGGTGGAAGCGGTATCGGCGATGGCGGCCTGGAACGATGCATGCAGACCATCGCGAACCTTGGCGCTCAGAGCATTCACCGGTGGCGAGTCCAGCGTAATGACGGCAACATCACCCTCAATAGTTAGGTCAGTCACTTCGTTGATCTGCGTCATAGCCCAGGCTCCTTGATGGTCTTCGATACCGTTCATATGCGAACAGCGCTCCTATTGAATCGGATGCGCCCAGATTGAGCAAAAGCAACGCCGCCGCACCCTCACCGCCAGGCACGCAGGTTCAAACGGGATTAAGACCCGCACACCGATTACCCGGCGGAATGCGCCAGTAAGGGCACTCTTTTAATTGGCCCAGTTAGAAATAGGGCGTTAGTGGCGCATTCGACCGTGACGGGCGCCGACGGAGCTTGGCTGCACCTTGCAGTTATACCAGCGAACCCCCAGACCTGATCCAGTTGCGGCAAAAGAGGTCCCCACCACCAGGCCCAACACCATCAGACCGATTCCAAACACGAACCTGCTATTTCGAGGGGGCCTTCTCACCATACGTTTGTCCTCGATCTAAAAGTGTGTCGAGGCCAAGCAGCAAGGAGCAACAAGGAGCAACCAGGCGCAACCAGGCGCTAGAGGAAACTTCGTCGGGAGACAGTAGTGACTCGCTCCGCCTGGTTCAGTGAATCCTAATAACCCCACGCACAAAAACTGCTTGACCTGTAAATAACCACCGAGTGACTTCACTCGGGATTTTCCTTGACAGTTTTGGGAAGTAGCAACAAAAACACCGCACAATAACTTCCGTTTACTGCACCACTCGCCTCATTTAAACGGAACCTTTGAGGGTCAATTAGGAAACGAGTGTTAGTCCACCGTCGATCACGAAGACCTGGCCGGTGACGTACTTATTGCGGATGAAGGCCAATACCCCTTCGGCGCAATCATCAGGAGTGGCGGAACGCTTCAGCGGGGCCACAGCGGCAACACCGGCGTGTTGGTTCGCCCAATCCTGAGTCCAAGGGGTCACGACGAGGCCCGGCGCAACTGCGTTAAATCGTAGAGGTCCATATGATTTAGCAAGGAGCTCGGTCATTTGATTCAATGCGGCTTTCGTCATCGAGTAGGCCATCGAAGAACCCATAGGACGAACCCCGGCGACAGAGGTAATCGTTACGACGTTGCCATCATCGGATTTCTGCAGCAACGGAATTGCCGCCTTGGTCAGAAACCAAGTGCCGAACACGTTCACTTCAAAGGTTTTTCGAAAGATTTCGTCGGTCAGCGCATCAAGGTTGCCGTGGGGAACGAGGGTGGTCCATCCAGCGTTGTTGACCAAAATGTCCAGCTGGCCATACTCCGCAATCGTGGCTTCGAGCAGGCCTTGACCGGCAGCTTGGTTGGAGATGTCGGCCTGCACATAGATCGACGGGCCGGGAAGCGCTTCACACACGGCTTTTCCCGCAGCGACCGAGTTGGCCGAGTTCACTACCACCTTGGCTCCAAGCGCACTCAAGCGATGTGCCGTAGCCTCCCCGATCCCACTCGACGACCCCGTAACGATCGCTACTTTCCCAGCTAGTTCAGTTCCTACGATTGCGCTCATTTACCCCATATTTGTCGGCATTGACGATTCGCGCAACCTCAGCCCACTTTTACAAACACCCGCTGGATTTTAGGTCGCCTCAACCAATTGGCCGCGAGATGCAGGAACCCCATAACTGGCAAAATCGAGTGTGAGCCAATCGGGGGAAGAGTCAAGCTTCGTTAGGTCTTGCCCGTGCGTTGATGGTGCAGCAATGGCAGGCGAAGCAGCCTTCGAGACGTACCCTGAACGAAGGTACCCGGCAAGCTGAGCGGCAGGGGCGGGTCGAGCCATCAAGAAGCCCTGCCCTAGATCGACACCCAAGTCACGAAGCGCCTCATGGATTTCATCACTTTCGATACCTTCAGCAACGGTTTGCAAGCCAAACGTACGGGCCAATTCCACAATTACGTGCACGATTTGGGCACTGGTTTTGTCGTGGCCAATTCGTTGCACAAAGGCTCGGTCAATCTTGAGTTCGTCGACCGGCAAGGTGTGCAGGTACGCAAGCGAGGAGTAGCCCGTTCCAAAATCGTCGATCGACACCCGGAAGCCAAGGTTTCGCAGTTCGGTCATTACTGCACGTGAGGTGCGAGCATCTTCCATAAGCGCGCTTTCGGTTACCTCAAGCGTCAACAAACGGTGCGGAACGTTGGCAGCACGAGCATGAGCAGCAACACGTGATGGCAACGTGGGATCACTCAGAGACTGCGCTGGGATGTTCACTGCCATGCCAATTTGCAGTCCGTCGTCAAGCCAGGAACGGCATTGCTTTAACGATCCGCGAATCATGAACTCGGTGAGCGTATCGATCAGCCCAGCTTGCTCGGCAATCCGAATAAACTCATCGGGCCGAATCATGCCCAGCTTAGGGTGCGTCCATCGACAAAGGGCTTCAACACCGTAAACGTGCCCATCCTGCAGCGAAGTTTTTGGCTGGTAGGCAATTTCCAGTTGTTCATCATCAATGGCGTGTCGAAGATCTTCGAGAAGTGAAATCTCCCGATCGGTCCACTTTTGCTGCGATGGATCAAAAATGGCCACTGGGGTACTACGACGCTCTTTTGCCGCATACATAGCAATGTCTGCACACTTAAGAAGAGTGTGGCGTTCCGTTCCATGGGTCGGAGCAAACGACAGTCCAATGGCAGCATCGAGACCAAAGCTGAGATCACCAACATGCACCGGTTCTTGAATCGCGACGCGCAGCGAACCCGCCACCGCCAACGCATGTTTCTCACTGGTTATACCAGGAACAAGTACGGCAAACTCATCGCCGCCGAGACGGGCAACATGGGAACCTGCGGGCAACGATCCAACAAGTCGACTGGCAATCTGTACCAAAACATCATCGCCGGCATGATGACCCATCGTGTCATTGATCTTCTTAAAGTGGTTGAGATCAACCAACATAATGACCGTCTGGGAAGACTTTGCTTCCTCTGAACTGAGATAGGTATCCGCAGCATCATTAAAGGCTGCTCGGTTATGCAAGCCGGTTAGCGAATCGTGCATGGCCTGGTACTGGCGCACACTTACTTCCAAATCGAGTTTTTCAAAGAGCCGTGAGCGCTCCAAAATGACCGACGCATGATCTGCCATTGTGGTAATCAGATCGAGATCGCTTTCCGTAGTGCGAACGATGCTGTTATGACGATTGCGACCAACGAGAATACCGATGTTGTCAGCATCGAGCCGCAAGGGAACAACAATCAAATCATCAGCTTTCAT
>JAYUVJ010000210.1:0-2129 GCA_043754155.1 Acidimicrobiia bacterium | reverse complement strand
GTTCGTAACTCCACATCTCATGCCGGGGCAATTCATTCCGGTGATTTTATCGGCCTTACCCGTGACGGTGGCATCGTGGTGGTGGCGCCTGCGCTGATTGACACGGCGACGGGATTGCTGGATCGGTTGGTTTCTCCGACCCATGAAATCGTGACCATCATCGAAGGTGAAGGGTCCTCGGTGGCCACCACTCGATTGATCACCGAGTGGATTGCCGATAACCGTCCCGGCGCTTCGGCCGAGGTGCATCATGGCGGACAACCTCTGTACCCTTACCTTTTTGGGATTGAATAGCCCCGAGCGCTAAGGCACTAGGGTTTTGTCGTGGCTATGCAGACGCAACCGGCAACCGTTATCGAGCGGGATACGCAGACGACCAATGAATCAGACCCCACGAAGTGTTCGCACATTGTAAAGACTGAAGACGGCGAAACGGCCACTGCGGTTGTGCTGCGGGCTCGTATTGAAGGTCTGCCCTTAACGGCGCTGTGTGGTCATGTTTTCGTGCCGTCGAAGGACCCGAAAAACATGCCGGTGTGCCCAACTTGCAAAGAGGTCTATGACCTCATGCGCATGATGAACGAGCACCTCAACGAAACGCCAAACAGCTAAGAACTACACAAGGCAGAGGCCGTCGAATTTTGAGCCGACGGTAAAGTAAGCGCCTGCGAACAAGCCAACCGAGACACCGCACAGGATCATCAGCAGCACCGGCCTGCGTTTTCGATCAGGGATCACTAACCCTGCGGCAGCGAGAACCATCACAACGGCCCAAAGTGCAGACAGACCTCGATGCTCAATGCGTTGGCCCCCAAATCCGTCGGCACAGGCCGGGCTCGGGGAGAAAGTGATCGGGGCCTTAACAAACGCATAGATGCTAAAGGCAACGCTAAGCGCGCAGAGAGCCGTGCCAAGGTATGCAACTTGATTGGCGGAGGCATTGCGTTGGCGATCGCGTCCTCGCCGAAGGGATTTGGAGCGGCGATCATTATCGTTGCGCCGATCTTCACGCGGTTGCCTACGATCGCCGGTGTTGGAACCATCCAGAGCCGCTGCAGTTCGAGGCGTACTGGTTTGCTCCGATGCGCACGAAGATACAGGGTCAGAGGTGAGCTCATCGCTTAAAAGGTCGGTTTTGAACGATCGGTCCATTGGTTAGGACATCGGCATCGAACCAACCTTTCTTGACCAAATTAGGAACAAATTTCGATCAGTAAGCGGTAAATGTTGGCAAATTCCACGGCTTGTGTGGCGGGTGCGCGAGTGTCTGAACAGGCTGAATGTCCATGCCCTCACTGTGTGTAAAGGCACAATCCCTGGCGGTGGCTTTCTGCCGTCATAGATTCATTACAAGACGAACGGCCCTTCATCACATCGATCAGCCAAATTCTTGGTGCGTTTCCACCTCCGGGTGGGGCATTTTTGCGGGTGGGGCGTTCCCAGCCGATCGATGTATATGTAGATCGATGTAGATGTAGATGTTGTCAAACAAACCCTGTCGAACAGTCGCCAAACGGCTAACCACCCTTCCCCCGGGTGAACCAGAGGAGAAATCATGAAGAAATACAAGGCCTTGCAAATCAATCCGTCACACGCATCCGAGGGTGCATTTCGATCGGTTGCCGTTCGCGCCCGCCAAATGTTGGTTGGTTCGGTGGTCGCAGCGGTGAGCATTGCCACCGTTACTGGCGGCGCACCATCAGCTTCAGCTGCAGTGAAGTTGACCAAAGCAAAGCCAGCAGCCAAGGGCTCGTCGAAGATCACCGTGGTGGAAGCCAATGTATGCCCTAAAGGTGTGAAGACCAAAGTTGCCGTACAAAAGACCGGCAAGTTCGGCGACGTCATCAAGGTCTGGGAGGCCACGGATGAATCTGTCGCCCCAAAGTGGACCTTTGGCGTGGGAGACGAATCTCATACGCGTTTGGTGTTCTCGGTGATTGGTGAGCAAGCCGGCTGGCTCCAGGTGAACCTTCCAGTGAAACCCAATGGCTCGGTCGGGTGGGTAAAGGCCGATGAGGTATCCACATACATAACGCCCTACTACGTGCTTATTGAACTCGGGAAGCGTCGACTAACGGCTTGTAACGCCGGTGTACCTATCGCTCGAGAATCCATTGGGATCGGTAAAG
>JAYUVJ010000209.1:0-4272 GCA_043754155.1 Acidimicrobiia bacterium | reverse complement strand
AATCTGCTTTGTCTGGGATAAAGCCGTTCAGGAGCGAGACGTTTAACGTACCAGCCAGGGTCGCCGTGCCACTGACGAGGATCTGGTCGAAGTCGGGCGTGGCAGGATTAGTTCCTTGAACCTCGATGTTGGTAATGCTACCTGCGTTTAGGGTGAGGTTACCGGTGATCGTCAGAATTCCCGGCGAGGCCCCCGGGGCGAGTGTGGCGTTGGTCAAGTTGACGTTGAAAATCGTGCCGGTGCCAGCCAGGGTGCCGCCAGTGGCGAAGAAGTTGGAAGCCGCCAGCGATCCGCCGTCCAGCCGGGTGAGGCCCGCTGTCTGGCCGTAGGCAGCCACCAAAAAGCTGCCAGCCATGATCACCGTACCAGCATTATCCACACTGGAGAAGTTGCTCAAGCTGCTGCCAACGCCGACGGTCACGGTGCCGGTGCTGGTTACCCCCAGCGGGGTCCCCAAGCCGTTCAAGCTGGCCCCGCCGGTCACGCTGAGGCTGCCTTCCACCGTCAGCCCGTTGAAGAAGAACGGCTGGACGTTACTAGCAACCCCGACCAAGGATATGGATGCCCCGTTGGCGATAGTACGGATAGTGTTGCCGGCCGGAAAGTTGAGGGTGCCGCCGGACTGGGCCGACCAAGTGCCAGCGGTTAGAGTTCGATCGAACGTCGCGCCGCTGAGCTGAGTGACCGACCCGTTCAGTTGCAGTGTGCCGCCCTGAACCTCGACTGTGCCGGTGTTGTTCAGTGCCATGTTAACGAACATGGTCCCGGTGCCGTTTCGCCGTAGTACCCCGGTGTTGGTGAACGCGTTGGCGGTGGAGCCGTTCAAGCCGCCGCCGCTCCCGGTCAGGCTGAACGTCCCCGTGGCCGTGTTGGTGACGGTGGTGGATGGGCCGAGGTTCATACCGGCAGTCATGTTGACTAACCCGGCATTGACCAGATTGCCGTCCAGGGTGACTGAGGCGATGGTTAGGGTCGCCCCGGCGGCGTTGCTGATAGTGGTGCCGGCGGCCGCGACGAACGCCCCAGATGGCTGCATCGTCAGCGTTCCCTCGTTGGCCAAGGTGACGCTACCGCCCAGGTTGGCAGTAGCGAAACCGATTGTGCTCGTGTTCAGCGTGCCGGTGTTAGTCCAGGTGCCGGCCCCGGTGACCGTCGCCGGGGACTGCCACAGACTCGACCCGGTGGTGGTCAGCACAGCCCCGGCCGACACAGTCACTGTCAGAGGCCCATTATTCAATTGCAAATTGGTGAACGAGGCGTTGCCGGTGACGTTCACCGCCCCAGCATTGAACTGAGTCACCCCGGACCCGCCGAAAGCCGCTCCGGCCTGGATGATGGTGGTACCGCCGCTCAAGCTGAGCCCCGCCCCGGCGGTCACCTCCGCTGTCCCCGAGTGGGTGCCCCCGCCAGTCAAAGAGAAAGTCCCTCCGACTTGGTTCAGGATCACCTGTCCAGAGTTGTTGAAGGTGCCGGAAACGCTTCCGTTGCCGCTGGAAACGTATAGGTATCCACCGGCGTTCTCGAACGAACCGCCATTAACGGTAGTAATCGCAGGGCTGGTAGCGCCGGATTGATGCGTGTAGCTGCCCGTTGCCGTATTGTTGAAAGTGCCCGTATCAATCCCCAACTGTCCGGCATTTTGCACGAAAATCCATTCATTGTTGAAAGTTGCTTTATGCAGAGTGCCTGAAAATGGACCGGCGAAATTCCACGTTCCTTGATTCACGATACTGGTGGTTGTCAAAGTACTACCGATCGTACCGCTGGACCAAGTACTTACGGAGCCGATGGGGGTCGTGATTGGGGCATTGCTCGACAAAGTCGCACCACTAAGATCCAAACCTTGGCTAAATGTACTGGCATTGCTGATCGTGATGGTGCCAGAACTAAATGCGATCTTTTCCGATGCGGTGATACTCTTCACCGATGTCGCGCCTGAAACTGAGATCGTGGGTGTGCCGGCCAAATCCGGGATGACTGCGTCGTCCGCAGCAGCAGGTGGCGAGTTCGTATCCCAGTTGAAAGCGTCGTTCCAGTTCAACGTACTCGCTCCTCCGTCCCAGGTCACCGTGGCAAGAAGCGCCCTCTCCTCAAGCACCTCAAAACGCGGCTGCAACGATTGTCTCGCTAGTGCTACACGTAATTCATGTCGACGTCGCGATCTGCTGGTTGAAGAATGTTTGTCTAATTGCGAGCTTTTTCGAAAGAACATGATTCGAGAACCTTAAATCGCGAAGTCTAAACTCAAACAACAAACTTCATGCCGCCTCCAAGCCGGGCACATGGACGTACTATGGTGAACCATTCCATTTGATTCTTATACCCCCAGTTTAGCGGGGGGCGTGTTTAAATCCCATGCAATCTAAATTGAGATCTTTGGCTATATCTCGTCCACTGGCTCGGAGCGGGAGACTCCGTTGCCCGCATGATCCGGCCAAGACGACAGCCAGCCGCTCTGCGGTGCGCGACGCTTGGCTATGTATCCGACCAAGATCCAATCCATTAAGGAACCATTCTCTCAATTGCAGACCACGACTTCATAGTCGACTGGATTCAGTGAGCGGCGCTGGTAAACAGATTCTCAATGTACCCCACCTGGCTGGCTGAATGGGTAGAGGAGCTACTTTGAGGTGAATGTTTGGCTGGGAGCCGAGTAAACACCGACGCTCCGGCGTGTCAAACGTCACCCAAACCGGAGCGACTTAGCTCGGCTGGGACCAGAAGCTCTTTTTCGTCCCGCAGTCCCATGAAAACGATTGTCATCGGGGTCTGGACAAGGAGCGCATCGGGATATTTCTACTACCTTTTTTAACCTGCAGCCTCCCAGTCACGTCGCAGATTGCAACCGACAGTCCTCGTTGGCCAATCCCGTACTCACTTTGCATAATGGCTAGTCCTTTTGCTAAGTCCTGATCTTTCCAACCCAATGGATGATTCAGCATATGGACGGAACGAGGCCATTGGTTCGAGCGAACAATCGCATGATACCGAGCAAAGCGTTGGTATTTGGGGTAGGGACGTTCAACACGCGCCCGAGCTCGTGCACGACACCGACCAGCGACTCTAGCTCAATGGGTTTTCCCATTTCGACATCCTGGAGCATCGACGGTTTGAAATCCCCCAGCTTGCTTGTCACGTTGTGCCGGTCCTGCGGGCTTTGGTCGATGTAGCAGTCGATCTTTGAACCGATGGCGGACGCTTCATGCATGACTGCCGTGCACAATTCAACGCATAGCGGCTCGTCGAGGATTTGATCGGCCGTTGCACCGGTGACCGCAGCGATCGGATTGATCGTCATGTTGCCCCAGAGTTTATACCAGATGTCGCGGCGGATGTTGTCGGACTGGGTAACTTGGAAACCGGCGTTGGCAAAGAGTTCGCACAAAGATTGGAGTCGAACCGAGGTGCCACCCAACGGTTCACCTAAGATAATACCCCGTCCCATCTTATGGTGAACTACTCCTGGTTCGGCAACGGAAGAGCTCCAATGCAAAACGCAGCCGAGCGATGATTCGATGGGGATAATGTTTGCGAGTGACCGACCCGGATCGACACTTTTCAGTTCCAGGGTGCGATACGCTGGTAGCGGTTGCATGAACCACCATGGAATTCCGTTCATAGCAGGAATAACGATGGTCGAGTTCGAGCGATGTCGATCGAGCCACGATTGGATCGAGTGAAGGGCATAGCCTTTTACAGCGATGATGAGTACGTCCGGCGGTTCAATGGTATCGTCGGGTGAGGCAGCTTCGATTGGCAACGTATGGGTGGCACCGTTCTCGACCATAACCAGTCCACGTTGACGGATCGCATCGAGCGTAGCACCGCGCGCGATCAACGTCACGTCCGCGTGTGAGGATAACTTAGCTGCGAGGTAGCAACCGATGGCACCCGCGCCGAGAATGCAAAGTTTCATGACTCAGTGTTTCCTGTCCTCGCGAAGGCTAACTTGAAATGCTTCTAAAATGGGGGAGTAACGGCGAGCTTAGTCTATTACCTCTTCGGTAATCAAGAAAGAATCAATACCGTGTTTGTTTAGGACCTTTGGCTTTCCCGATCCGTCAAAGTCAAATCGCACGCCCACATTGAACTGTTTTACCTTTGGTTCCCAATCGGCATCGAATTGACTCTGAGTTGTATCGATCTAGATGTCTGAATTGGTCAGTACACTGATCGAAATCCTCAACGACTACCGCGAAGAGCTTGGAGGCGACGCAGAAGTCCGTTTGATGACTCAACAGAACTGGCCCTTTGAGAACCGCATTTGCGGAG
>JAYUVJ010000208.1:0-2578 GCA_043754155.1 Acidimicrobiia bacterium | reverse complement strand
ACGAGGCGTTGGGTGCGGATCTGTTGTTTCAGTGCGCCAACCGCCCGGGCCGCCCCGAATCCAGCATCGATCCAGCCTTCAAGGGCGACAACGAGAATGGATTCGCCAAGATCGGACGGAATGGGATTTTCCCAGTTAAGTAAAGGATGGGTCATGCGGGGGTCCTCGGATGGAGCGGAAACAGCCCTCCATCCTGTCAGCCCGGAGCCGTAACCGACGAACTTGACCAAAAACACTTGCTTGCAACCCAATGGGGGCGAGCAAAGGGAAGCGAACGGTTAGATTTGTTCTATGGCCTACGTCGACGTAACTGATGCAACCTTTGAAACCGAAGTTGTGGAGAAATCCCTTGAAGTCACCGTGGTAATTGACCTTTGGGCGCCTTGGTGCGGGCCATGTCGCACCCTGGGGCCGATCATTGACCGGGTCATCGAAGCCACTGAAGGCAAAGTTGTACTGGTTAAAATCAACGTCGACGAAAATCCACGGGCCTCAGCGGCGTTCCAAGTGCAATCGATCCCAGCCGTTTTTGCGGTGAAGGATCGCAAGGTAGTCGATTCGTTTGTGGGAGCACTTCCTGAACACCAAATCAAGCAGTGGGTGGCAAAATTGGAGGCGGCCAAAAGCCCCAATGAAATCTTGATTGACGAGGGGATCTCGGCAGGCGACACCTCAATGTTGGAATCCGCCCTCTTGGTCGACCCAGCGAACGAAAGGGCCGTCGTCGCCCTGGCCGAGTTGTACGTGGGGGAGGGCCGTAACGACGAGGCGCTTAAGTTGCTTACCCGCGTACCCGAAACCGGAGAAGCACAACGTGTTGCTGCGATGGCTCGCATCGGAACACCAGCGGACTCCTCTGCGGAGGTGGTTACTGAACTTGAGGTGTTGCTGGATTCGGTGAAATCCGATGACACGGCCCGTCAACGTTATGTTGATCTACTTTCGTCGTTGGGTGAGGATCCTCGCGTAGCAGAGATGCGCAAGAAGTTGGCTGCTCGCCTCTACTGACCGCGAGTTGAGGTCCCACGGGCGCGGTGAGTAAACGGTTGGAATGGAGCCGCTGAGTCCAGTTAGCAAAAAGTCTCAATTTTGCGCCAAGGGAAGGTTTTGAGCCGATCGTCAGCTCTGATGCGCTCACGGAACGCGGTTGGCTTTTTTCGTGCAGAATATCGCTCTGTCGTTTCGGTGCCACGGCAGGAAGGTCGAATACGTCGTATCCACTGACCAGTTACGGAGCTGCATATGGGCCTGCCAGTACGAAATGAGGACCACTGGCTGTGGATCGGTGGACCTGTACCTCGTGGATCCGCGGCCATCACGCTGGGCTCCCTGGTTATGGTTCGATCCGAAGCAGCAATGTCGGAACATTTTGCAGAACTGCTCCTTCATGAACGAGTGCACGTAGGCCAGTGGCAGGAACTCGGGGCGGTTCGATTTCTCAGCCAATATCTCGGTTCCTATGTGAAGTTTCGACTGCGGGGATATGGGCATGATGCGTCGTATCGTCGTATTCCTCTCGAAATCGCAGCGGTAGTCATTGCTCAGGCCGGGCATCCTCAAGCGCATCATGAGACACCTCAGGAACTTGGTCAGCAACTAAATCCACAAGGAATCGCTCAACCGCGTTGATCTCGCTTTCTCTCGATTTCTTCTGTAGCGCTGTCGAGGGAGTAGAGATCTTTCGTGAGCGCGAGTTTCCTCTTTCCGTTGGCCGTAATTTCCGTTATCATTTGGGTTCCCTTCCCCCGAGGCCCAAGAAGTTCCGTCTGGTTTGACGCGCTTGCTTGGTAGCGCAAGGGGCGTCTACGTGGAAGCAAAGAACGATCGGCGTAGCGGGGACGCTTTACCTCCTGTCGAAGGGTCTGAGGATTTCAGCGAGTCTGCTCGGTTCGAAAGATCTGGGTTTGAAAGATCTGGGTTTGAAAGTTCTGGGTTTGAAAGTTCTGGGCTTGACGAGTCTGAGTTTGATGGTTCCGGGGTAGACGAGCCTGGTTTTGATGATTCTGGTTTTGATCGGTCGGCTGCCGCTGCAAACGAGAATCGGCCGGGTTTGGCGTCGCTGCGTCGACCTGGGCCTGCGCTTGGCTTTGGCGAGCTTCTTCGAAGCGCTATCGCTGGAGTTCTAAACGGTCTCGATTCTGCTTCAAACGATCGGATCCCAACCCGTTTCCGTTCCGGCAAAAATCGGAAGATCGAGCCCGAGCACAACGACGCTTCCCGCAACGGTTCCTCCCACGGCGTAGCCCCGTCACCGCGCCGGAAGACGTTTGGCACCCCGTTCCGTTTTCGACGGTTGCTTCCTGTGTCGTTGCTACTTGCGGGGCTGGCCGTCATTGGGGCAGCTCTGATTTTGCGCACGCACCCGCTGATCTCCGCATCGAAACCGGCGCCACTTCCCTTGGCCGGCGGAACAGCGTCTCTGGCCAACATCGTTTCAGCCCCACCAATCTCATCGAACAGCCCTAATGCAGCAACCTCAGCGAACTCGACGAGTGGACTCTCGGGAACCGGAGTCCCGGGCTTGCTGCCGATTATTACCGTCCCTTCTCCACCGGTGACTACAACAACAGTGTTGATT
>JAYUVJ010000207.1:0-2054 GCA_043754155.1 Acidimicrobiia bacterium | reverse complement strand
CACGCCACAGGCGAGTAGCCAACCCAGCAGCGTGCAAAAGGGCGACTTACTCCGCTGCCAACGTTGCGTGTCAGGCCGCTGGGCTTGAGCTGATGGGTGGAGAGACTGTGGCCGCACGAAACGTGGTTGATGTCGCATGGCAGGCTCGCTGACGGAAAGTAATTGCGGTCGAGAGAAATCCGACGCCGAAGAGTGCATCGCATTCTGTTAGTCGAACTGAAGGCCAGGAAAGTTCCCGCGGAACCTGGATGGCGCAAAAAAGAAACGCCAGCGCTGTTCAATGCGCTGGCGTTTGCGAATTTCATGGAAGGTTAGAGTCGGCTATTTGCCGCAGCTTACTTATCTCCCAGGCTGATGTCGAAATCGTTGGCACCAGCCGTGACTTCTTTGTCGATGGTGGAATGGGCAGAATCGTACTGACGATTGAACGTGTCTGTTCCGCCTGGCTTATCCAGGACCAGTACCGTAATACGGTACTTGCCAGGAGCGATATCGTTTTCGTAGGTACCATCGGGATTAATGGTGGCGGGATAAAGGCGTTCTCCCATGTTGCCATCCTTGAGTTCGATGAATTCGACGTTGCCCCACCCACCGGCTGGCACCGAAATTGGCGCGCCTGCCTTGGTGATTTTGCCACGTACCTTGACGGTCTTGGGCCCGCCTTCGCCACTACATCCGCCAACCACCAACAACATCAGCATGCAGGTTGTCCAGCAGCCTAGCCGCACAAAAAGTTTCATCCCATGTTTCCTTTCAAACGTTGATTACAAAGCAGGCACCGATGAATTCCAACGATTTTCGCGGTCAGGTGTAACAGTGGCGGTTCAACAGAGAGAGAGCCAAAAAACGAACAAAGGATCGAATGGTCAACAGGAAACAAGGGCCGCGAGCCGTTGCCAGCTCGCGACCCTTCAAGTTCAAACGATCAGACTGCTTACGCGTTTCATGCGACGAGTATGTTCGCCCACAATGGCTTACTCGTTCTCAAACCGCACAACTTCGCCGTCTTGGTAGCTCAGCATCCGATACCATTGCCGTGGAGCAACAGTGTTCACAATGTAATGCACCGAAGCGTCACCAAAGGCAACATTTACGCCCGATGGATGGCTGGACCGGGCACCGCCTTGCGAGGCACCGTTGCCTGAGTACTCGGCGCAACCCATTCTCTGCCGGGCAATGGTCGCAGCACCGCCAACGGCGGTGGTTGCGGCATCGCAACCTTGAATAATATCCGATTGCTGACGCTTGTCGTTGGGCACTACCACCGAGGTGATGGCACCATTGGCGATAATGCTGGCACCGGGTAGGCCAATCATCCAGGTTCCGCGGATATCCTCGGCCACCAAACCGACGCGGACTTCACCAATCAAGGCCGTGTTGGCCGTGCCGTCTTTGTTGGTCAAGGTCGTCAACTTGACACCAAAATTGACTTCTGCAACGCCAGCAGCGATCAAGCCTGGGGCCGAGCCGACGGCAAACGGACGTACATTGCCGTTGAGCGTGCAGAGTGAGGACGTGCCGCCCACAACCAACTCGCAGGGGCCGGCGTTAATGGCATAGTTGCCGCGAGCCCAGTTGCCCGTGAACAATCCACCAGCACCGTTGAATTTAGTTTCGTGACCGGAATCCGACGGGCATTGGTGAACGGACAGATTCGACCCACGATAGTAGGTGCCGTCGTTCAACGTGGCATCTGGAAACCACATGTAATTCACAATCTTGTTGGCTACAACGGTGGGATTGGCATCGGCGTAGGTGGCAGCTTGGGCCGAAATGCCTTTCAAGCTGACACGCATCGAATCGTAGAGGCCTTGTTGCTCGTAGTGAGGAGCAGTCACCACCGCCCAGTTGGGGCCCAGGGCCGAAGCCTGGGAGTTTGAACAAATGGCAGTGGTGCCGGGGCTCATGGAGGTGCCTGGAAGCTCCGACCGGCGAGCCATCGGCAGCGATTGCTGCACGTCGTGGAACTGATGGGCGGCCAGGGCCAACTGCTTGAGATTGTTCGAGCATTGGCTACGACGTGCTTGCTCGCGCGCTGCCTGAACGGCAGGTAA
>JAYUVJ010000206.1:0-10649 GCA_043754155.1 Acidimicrobiia bacterium | reverse complement strand
GTGGGTGGTGTGGATGAAGTTGTGCACTTTGATGTGGGTGCTCATGATCGTTCTGTGGGTGCTCATGATCGTGATGTGTGTGCTCCTGATCGTGATGTGTGTGCTCCTGATCGTGATGATCGTGATGATCGTGATGATCGTGAAGATCGTGAAGATCGTGATGGTTAACAGTGTGTTTTCGGAAGGTTTGAAGCCGAGTGCGCAAAAGAGTGAACCCAACGCCGATTACCAACACGCCTGACAAAACGCTGGCCCAACGGAGAGACCGATCCGGAGAAACCACGGTCGTTGCCGAGACCAAGGCTCCCAACAGCATGATTCCAACAGTGTGTGTCGCTGCTACCGTGCCGCCAATGGCAACAATGTCAGCTGTTCGGCCTCGACGACCAAGCGCATATGCGGCGATAATCGTCTTCCCATGCCCCGGCGCCAACGCATGGAGACCTCCCAGCAGAAGGGCAAGAAGGAGCGCACCAACTACAAAAGCAAACGTCAGTGAACGGTGATCAAGCAAAGACTGGAACCGCTCCGTCAGTCCATCATTTCCCCGATTGATCGACGATCTACCCGACGCAAAAGAGCCGGAGGCCTCTGAAGCTGCTGAAGATACTGAAGCCGGTGAAGCTACCGAAGCCACTGAACCCGCACCGTTGGATGACGACGAAGAAGCGGGCGAGACTTTGAAAGTAACCTCGAGTTGCCGCAATGGTGAAGCCACTGCGGCGGTTGAGTAGCTGCGCAGTAGGTCAGTTGGTGACAGGGCGGAAACATCACCGCTGATCTGAACGCCGTTGCCGAGTGCAGTGATTTCTCGCCAGCCAATCCGGTTGCTGAAGTTGGCGTCTTCCATGGTTATCGAAGCCGTCGGTAAGGGTGACCATGCGCTGGTGAAGCGACACTCCAAACGAAGAGTGGTGAGGCCAGCCTGTCCAGCAGGAAAGGCGATCTTCGAACCAGCCTGCTCGGTGAGCACCGTAGTTTTGCCCTGGTGGGTCAAACGTAAGTTTTCGCTGATTTCTCGACACTGTTTGTCACGCCATTGCTCAGCGACTGGAACAGGAACCGGCCCCTTTGGTTTCCCCATCTCTTGGCGAGCCTTCAGCGCCGGTATCTCCGCCAAGTCAACGAAATACGTCAGATCGGCACCCGTGCCATTGACCTGAATCACAGCGGCGGTGTTGGTGGTGAAATTGCCGAGCGGGTGAGCGCCGGCCGAACTTCCAAATATGCTAAGCGCGCCTATTACACCGATGAACGGCCCGAGTCGACGAAGTCGAAAGCTCCGACCAAACGGGAAGGTAAATTCAGACATTTGAGACCTCTGTGAGCCGGGTAATTGAGTTGTGATGAAGCGATCCCACTCGGCTAGCCAGGGATCGAAGCGAGTTGGCCTGGGCAGGAGTTGACCATGGGTTGCGCATAGCTGCGGCGAGTTCTGTCTGGGCCGAAACACGATCACCCGTCGCAGCAAAAACCTCGGCGGCATGCCAGCGAACCGATGAAATTCCAGGCGCCATGGCAACGGCGGCACGAGCATAAGGAAGTGCCTCAGATGCTCTACCAGCAACGAACAGCGACCAGGCCATTGCATCGTTGGTAAACACCGTCCGTCGTTCGGCATAGGCGCGCCGGGCGGCTCCGATCGCTGCGCTTGCACTTGTTGGGCCGCGGTCCGCGAGCAAGATAGCAAGCTCGGCATCAACGACTGACCCATTGGCTTGAAACAACGCAATGCTGGCGTCTACCAATTCATCGGACGCTTTTGCCAACTTCTTGTTGTTGAGGGAACGGGCAATGTCTGCGCGAAGCCCAAGTGCACCGGGGAGCGGATTGCGGTCAATGAGCCGATCAAGCAACGACACGGCTGCGTTGGGATCACCTCGGGCAAACAACACACGGGCCTGCCCGAGCACCGCCGTGCCGTTCGCAGGATCGAGCCGCGAAGATTGTTCGTAGGACCGCGATGCTGCATCTAGGCGACCTCGTTCGAGCAGTACATCGCCGAGGTAGCCAAGAGCCACGGCACGATCAATCGAATCGGGTGGAGCAGCAGATACAGCCTGTCGCATGGCAATCTCAGCCGCCAACAAGTCACCGCTCAATTGATGCCGGTACGAAAGTCTCGATAACGTGGCCACGTTCGGGCGCTGGGAAACAAGTGCGTCGATCGATCGAAAAGCTAGGTCGTAGTTGCCAAGCTCCACTTCGGCATCGAACTGCGCAATACGACCAGCTAATGCCTCGGGCTGAGCTCTAACTACGTTTCCAGCAAGGTCACGGGCCTCAGCAAAACGATGGCGAGCCAGCGCCAGGCTCGCTTTGGCAACCATGATTTCAGGTGTTGCACCAATGAGTTTCTCGGCGCTGCGAAGCGATGATTCCGCCAGGGGGTAAAATGCTGGATCCGCCGTTTCAAACGCTCGCCGGACATAAGCAGCGCCGAGTTCGCGCCACTGTTCCGCGGCCTTGGGGTTGGTGCGAGTGGATGCCTCGAGTTGGGCAATACGTTGAGCAGTCGTGAGCTTGCGTTGCGTTGGGGGAACCGAAGTGACCGCACTCCTCAGAGCACTACCTGTTTGGGCTGCAGAAGAACGAGAGGCGATGGGAGTAACAAAGACTTTGGAAGGGACAAAGCCAGCGGAGGCGGCAGCGCTGTTGAATCCTAAAACGTTTGAAAAAAATAAGGTTGTTACCGTCAGTGTGCATATAAACAGTGGACTGATGTTCATAAAGTTGGAGCGAAGCCGCGCTTCGATGTTTCCGATTGGGCGTTGGCTGCGCCCTTTGTTACGCGAGGATCGGTAACAGAGGACGCATTCCAACTCAGAACAAGCCGTTAACTCCCCAGCACACGGCAGGTTCAAAAACTCATGACGGTCAACCCCGAAATGCATCGATTCCTTTCCTAACCCAGTTTGCCTAGATGATGCGCAGGCACAACCGATCCAGCTTGCCCTTTGGGTAAGCGCACGTTCGATTCGGGTGAGGAAGTTGGCCTCTGGGCCTTTAAAGGAGGTACGAGCGTTTCGGTGTTGGACCGTCATAATAATCAGGGCTTCAGTGGTTCGACAGCGCGGTCGGCGCCGTAGCCGTCGCGTGGGAGCCCAACGTATGGAAAGACGTCCATTAGTTCCCGATCATTCGTATTTACCCCGTCGCCAAGGGCGTTGTTTGGGAACCCTGTGAACGTCTTGTCGGTCACCAACGGGTTGGCCCCAGCCACTACCTGAAGGGCAACATCGACCACATCATCGGTGAGGTAACGCCCATTTGGGAACGACGATTTAGCGATGCTGGTGTTGAGTCGTAGCTCCTCCGAGGGAGCCGAGAACGTCTTTGACTTGTTCAGGCCACCGATTCCGGTGAGGAAGATGACAGCAAGATCTTGTCGCCCAGCGAAGGCAGCAGGTAGCCCCGCATCAACTGAGGTTGGAACCTTGATGCCCGAGGGCCCGTAAAGGAACGGGATGAGCTTGCCGAGTTCGGGATCGAGTACATATTTCGCGAACTGAGCATCCTTGTCGGGGCTTGAAGCGTTGAACGTGTCCTTCATGCCAACTGGAATAACTACTTCGTTAACTAGTGGGTTACCCAGGCGAGAAACCTGCTTCCAGTTGCCATTACCGTTACCCTCGCCGACCCGACGAGACGTGGTTGCCCACACCCCAACAACTGGGTCTCCAGCGTTGGTGATTCGGCTGCTGGGTACTTGGAGCACAATCGAGCTAATGTTCTGTCCAGCTAGGTAGTCGATACCCGAAGCCGTTGGTTGTTTGATGATGTGAAACTGATTCAGGGGGCGCAAACCACCAAGGTCAAAGATTGCCCCGAGGTCTGCGAAAAATGGATCATCACGCGGACCGGCAAAGACTCGGATCGCTCCGTTTTCAAGTTGGTAATTCGCTCCTGCTGCGGTGGTGCGGTAGTTGGGGGTGGACCGGGTAGCCCCAACGTAAGCAGGTGCTGTGAGCAGGTTCTGCCCGATCGGCTTCGACGAGTTTCCTCGAACTTCGGTAAGCGTGTACGTCTGCTTTCGATTGAGATCGGGATCATCGACCGATGTCACCTGGTTGGTGTTGTAGAGGAAGGTGTTTGGATTTCCATATGTCGTCTTGAACCGCAACTGATATTTGATGTCGGCAATAGCGTCCCCGTTGTTGTCGATGTTGAGTTCATAGAGCACGTCATCGCCGAACTTTGAGAAGTTCGGTCCGCCGCCAGGGTTCTGGAACGGATCGGTGTCGATGACAAAGGTTGTCGAGTCGGGACGGTCTGGGCTTACGAAGGCGTAGAGGTCGGTGAGGTCGGCAACTGGATCTTCAGTGATGGATGGGGCCTCGCGGTGACTTGAAGCGTTAATAGGGCCAGTGAAGACCAGGCCGAGCGCGGCAACCATGCCGACCGCGGGTAGGCCTTTTCGTAGAAGTGAGCGTTTCATGGTTCTCGTTTCTTGTTGCGGTAAGGGATATTCGGAGTGTTGCTTTGCTGGGGATCTGGAGAGAAAACCACAACGTTTCGTTGCGAAGTTCAGATGGCGCCGAACCGTGGGAAGAACGGAGTAACGCGAAAGAGGAGCAAACCGAAGGACGGTTAAATTTCAGTTGAAAGAATTCACCGGTGCGATAGCGACTACGACCCATCGCTCGCCTAGTGGTGCGGTTACGACGTGCATGGCGTGCGGGGCACTCAATGTGACGACGCGAGCCCACTGGTATACGCCGCTGCCGTAGGCATCAAGCAGAGGTTGTGGATCGTCGAGGCTGTAAATGTCGCTAACGCTCGAGATGGTGACCGTGCCCGGCACAGTGCAGAGTTCATCGGCCAGCCAAACTGCGCCAAGGAGTCCGCCACTGTATTCACTTTCGGCGGCTACACGCGAGTTCGTACTTTTGCCGGCCTTGTCGTTCCCGGGTTTGTTGGTCGACGAGTTCGCAACAGCAGCCGTACATAGTTGTTTACGACTGGCCGCCCAGCCAATCACGTCGGCCTTCAAGCGGCTGCGTGGGGCAACAAATTTTTGCACTACATTTCGGCGTTCCCACGAAACTTTCCAGCCCGAAGCCTCTTTGCTGGCTGGAAGTTTGACTACTGAAGACGGTGCAAGAACTCCCCTGATTTCGTCGATCATTGGGGTTTGGGTCACCCGCAAGGCCACGATTTCACCCTCGGTTTCGCCAGCGTTCTCGCCCTGATTTTCGCCCTGATTTTCGCTCTGAGTTTTGACTCGATCGATGGCACTGGAAAGCCATGTGGCATCTCGGCTCAGAACTTCAGCGAACTTTTTTGCCGAGCCAACTCGTTGTTGCTCAAGTTCTGGCAATAGTAGAAACGCATCCGCCACTCGACCGGCCACAATCGCCTCACCAAACGATTTTGCGGCTGCAGTTGCACTCTGGGCGTTGATTGCCCCGCTCACCCCTGCCGAGTGTTTCTCGCTGCTTTGAATGATCCCCGAGGACGCGTTGTTTTGAAGGCCGTTTTCTGGTGCGATGAGAATCGGAGCATCGAACGATAGGCCGGGCTGGGGCGACCCCAAGACGAGTCTTGATTCCCGAGCCGATGGGGGCGGTAGGGGTGATTTGGGTAATTTCTGCGAGGCTGGGGATTCCGGCGTTTTGGAGGAAATTGCGCCTAAGGCGACCTTCCCTTGTACGGATTTGACTGTGCCGCTCGCGGCTCGAGATGCTGACGTGCTTGGAGCAGATCCGCAGCCACTCAAACCAACCAGCGCCACCACTGAGATAGCCCCTACGAGCGAAGTCGACTTCGGGCCTCGGAGCCAACCGGGATAACGGCAGGTGCGGTTTCGACGAAAAAGTTCTCGTTGATCCATGCCAGTAGTTCGTGGCCGAACCTGCCTTGGATTGTTTTAGCTAAAAAATCCTCTCCAGTTAGTCGTGGTGTGAAAGTGGTCTGATTAGTCGTGGTGTGAAAGTGGTCTGAACTCGAGGGCCTATTCCTGAGCGGAGGCAGGGAAACGTTCGCGGAGGAGGCGTTTTAGGGCTTTTCCGGAAGCGTTGCGCGGGACCTCATCGACGAATTCGACCGATTTCGGCTGTTTGAAACGCGCCAGTTTGCCATCACACCAAGCCAATACATCTTCTGGGCGCAGAGCAGCTCCGGCATCGTCGGCGGTGGCCACAACAACTGCCAATGGTGACTCACCCCAACGGGCCGAAGGCTGGGCGACGACGGCGACTTCGCGAACCCCAGGATGCGACAGGATCACGTTTTCCAATTCGGCGGGGTAAATGTTTTCGCCACCGGAAATGATCATGTCTTTCATTCGGTCCTGGATGGTCACAAACGATTCGGTATCCATCGTGGCCACATCGCCGGTATGCAGCCAGCCATCAACAACGGTGGAAGCTGTGGCCTCTGGGTTGTTCCAATAGCCCTTCATCACATGGCGGGAACGCACCAACAATTCGCCGGCTTCTTCGGGATGGCAATCTGAACCATCGGCACGAACCACGCGCACCTCCGTCAGCATGTAGGCCTTGCCCGAGGAGCCAACTTTTCGTACTGCGTCCTCGTGGCCAAGGATCGATCCCGGACCGCCTGATTCGGTTAGGCCGTAGGTTTGCAGAAGACCGATTCCTTTGGCCATGCACTGTTCGATAAGCGTTACCGGTAGAGGAGCGGCGGCGCACCAAAGATTTTTGATGGAGGTGTGATCGTGCTTAGCCGCGTCGTACACATTGAGTAGCGCGTTTAACATGGCCGGAACTACCAAACCACTGGTGATGCGTTCGCGACCCACTACGTCCCATGCGCCGTTCGGGTCGAAGGCTTTCATAATTACGATGGTTGAGCCACCGAAAACTGCTACTTCCATCGGTAGTAATCCACCCAGATGAAACATGGGCATCACCATCAAATAGCGGCCCGAAAGATTGAAGTCTTCCGACGATCCAAGATTGGAAAAGATCGCCCACATTTGGCCTTCGTGGGTAAGCATGGCGCCCTTGGGAAGACCGGTGGTACCTGAGGAGTAACAGAGGCACAGCACATCATCGCCACCGGTACGGATTCCTGGCGACGAGATGGCGGCAGCGTTGCGCAGAGAATGAAAGTCCACAGACCAATCGGGGGCACCGCTAGCCGCAGAGCCAGTTGATGCAGAACCGGTGAGCACTTGCACCCAGTTGGTTACGGCCGTCGTCCCCCGGGTTTGAAGCTCTGAAACCACCGGCGCGAAATTGTCGCCAAACACCAAGGTGGTCGCGCCGGAATTGACGAGGAGGTATTCGAGTTCGTCGGCCACGAGTCGCCAGTTCAACAACACAACGATTCCGCCGATTTTTGCTGATCCGTAGAAGCACTCCATGAACTCGATGGAATTCGATAGCAGCAACGCCACACGATCTCCGGGCTTCACCCCGAGTGCATCAAGAGCATGTCCGGTTTGGTTCGCACGGTCATCGAGCTGCCTGTAGGTAAGGCGCTCACCCGTCGTAGTATCGACGACAGCCTCTTGGGCGGGGTTGCGTGCGGCCCGACGCGCAAGCACGTCGCCCATATTGGACGTAAACATTCGATCTCCTCGTGCGGTGCTCCCCGGTATCGGGAACTGGGGGTGACCAGGGATCGAACTCTTGCCGTATGAAACCGTTCACGCAATTTGCATGTCCGCTCACCGGAACGTTGGTCCTGCGCTCGAATGCACGAGCAATCCATTGAGCAAAACAGCGCTAACTAAGCGTGATTTCGCTCAATGGATTGTGCGTCGCGTTTTGGCGTTGGGCAGGGAAGTAGTGACACCATGCTGTGAATGCATGAATAGCCGCTGATCGGTCAAAATGCGGACAGTGTGGCCTAAACGCGTCATGATGAAGTCATGTCGACTGCCCCCGATGCCGCCTTTACCCTCACTGACCGTTACGACGCGCTGGATGGCGAAGTGTTGGTTACTGGTATCCAGGCCTTAGCCCGTGTGCCGATCGATCAAATGCGTGCCGATCGCCTGGCCGGACTGAAAACTGCGGCGTTCGTTTCTGGCTATCAAGGTTCGCCGTTGGGTGGCTTTGATCGCGAGCTACTTTCGCATGGTCCCCTCCTAGAGCAGTATGGCGTAAAGCTGTGGCCGGGCCTCAATGAAGAGTTGGCAGCGACCGCAGTGGTGGGCAGTCAGTTGGTATCCACCATGCGTGAAGCCAGGGTCGATGGCGTTGCGGGCTATTGGTACGGCAAGGCACCTGGCTTAGAGCGGGCAGCCGACGCGATTCGTCATGCCCAACATGCCGGTACTGCACCACGAGGCGGGGTCCTGGCCATGATCGGGGATGATCCAGCGTGCAAAAGTTCCACGGTTGCCTCTCGTTCGGATTCATTCGTAAGTGCGCTGGGTTTCCCTTTTCTTGATCCGGGGACGATGCAAGACGCCTTGGATTTGGGCCGCCATGGAATTGAAATGTCGCGTGTGTGTGGCATGTGGGTTGGCCTCAAAATCGTCACGTCCTTGGCCGACGGTTCGGGCGCCGCCAACGTCGCAGCCGACCGACTGACCCCAATCATTCCGACCTTGGAGCGTAACGGTTCCGCTTGGCATCCCACGCTTTCTGGTTTTGTGTCGGCGCCAATGTCGCTTACGCAAGAGGTAGAACTGTTTGGCCCTCGTATGGAATTGGCGCAAGCGTATGTTGAACAAAATGGCATCAACGTTGAGGTCATTTCTTCACCGTCGGCCTGGTTGACCATTGTTGCTTCGGGTTACACTGCTGAGCTCGTTTTAGGCGCCCTCAAGGTGCTAGGACTCGATGAAGAAGCTGCGGCTAATCTGGGTATCCGCATGCTCAAACTCAGGGCGTTGAATCCTTTCGACACTGCAGCAATCAAGCGGGTGTCCGAGGGTGTCGGCACTATGTTGATTGTGGAAGAAAAGCGCGCATACCTTGAGACTCTCGTTCGCGATGCGTTGTACTCCCAAGCTGAGCGTCCTCTAGTGCTGGGTAAGCGCGATGCATCTGGCGCGACGCTTATTCCTGATGGTGGTGCGCTCACCGTTGAATATCTGGTTGAGCCGATCCGTCGGGTGCTTTTGGCCAACATTTCCGCGGAACGATTGACTCCGGCTCGTCGTAAAACTGGTTTGAATTTGATCGTGAAAGCTGAGGCCGTTCGGACGCCTTACTTTTGTTCGGGCTGCCCGCACAACTCAAGCACGGTCGTTCCCGAAGGATCATATGTTGGCATAGGAATTGGTTGCCACGGTATGGTGAGCCAAATTGGTCATGAGAACCGTGGCGAATTCACCGGTATCACCCAAATGGGTGGCGAAGGTATGCACTGGGTGGGTATGGCGCCGTTCGTGGATATCCCACACATCTACCAAAACCTGGGGGACGGTACGTTCTTCCACTCCGGACAGTTGGCCGTGCAAGCAGCCATCTCCAGCGGCGTAACCATGACCTACAAGATTCTCTACAACGCGGCGGTGGCCATGACGGGCGGACAGGATGCCACCGGACTGCTTTCGGTGAAGCAGGTGGCCACCAAGCTTATTGCCGAGGGCGTTAAAGAAGTCATCATCACCACCGACGAACCCGAGAAGTACAAAGGTGTGCGCCTCGCCGATGGTGTTTCGGTTCGCCATCGTGACGGCATCATTGAAGCCCAAGAACACTTAAGGACGATCTCCGGCGTAACAGTATTGATTCACGATCAGCAATGTGCAGCCGAGAAGCGTCGTGATCGCAAACGGGGCATCTTGGAAACCCCGAAAACTCGTGTGGTGATTGACCACCGTGTCTGTGAAGGCTGCGGTGACTGCGGCGTGCAATCCAACTGCTTGAGCCTGGAAGCAATCGATACCGAGTACGGCCGTAAAACCAAAATCGATCAGGCCAGTTGTAATCTCGATACTTCGTGCATTAAAGGTGACTGTCCGGCGTTCGTAACGGTCGTTCCCGGTAAAGGTAAGCGCGCATTGAAAGCTGCTGGATTGGCTGTTATTCCCGCGCCAACGCTTGTCGTGCCGAAGGAAGGCATGGTGTTGCGTATGCCTGGGATCGGTGGAACCGGCGTGGTCACGGTGAGCCAGATGCTGCTTACCGCTGCCAAGATTGACGGACTTGGGGCATCGGCCATAGACCAAACCGGACTGTCGCAAAAAGCTGGTCCTGTGGTCTCAACCGTGACTATCGGTAAACCAATCGCCGGACGGGTACACGTTCTGCTCGGCTTTGACATTCTCACCTCAGTTACCCCCGTCAACATTGAAGGCCTCGATCCACAGTGGAGTCACGTGGTTGCTTCTACATCGGTAACGCCAACGGGACGAATGATTGGCAAAGTGTCCACCTCGTCGGTTGATCTTAAACCGTACGAGACGGAACTCATCGCTCGTTCAGTGGGTACATCGAATGTGTTCCTTGATGCAGCGAAGCTCACCGTCGGCCTGCTGGGTTCTGCCATTACTGGCAACGTGTTGCTACTTGGTGTGGCCTTCCAAAAAGGTTTGCTGCCCATTAGCGCGGAAGCGTTTGAACGGGCCATCGAACTGAACGGAACCGCTATCGACGCTAACAAGGCAGCATTTGCTTGGGGTCGACGCTGGGTGGTCGATCCCAAGGGCGTAGAAGCGATTGCGTTTGGTGATGGTGAGGAACCAGCGGATCGTAAGGGTCTTGAAGATCTGGGTTCCGAAA
>JAYUVJ010000205.1:0-6788 GCA_043754155.1 Acidimicrobiia bacterium | reverse complement strand
CCTGAAGAATCGGTGCATTCCTTTCCCGTCGAGTTCTTGGCCGGAGCAACATCACGGGGTGCTCATGTCGGCGACATAGGGCAGAATTCGCCGAATACTTGGTCGGAAGGTTTCAACGATCCAACAAAAATTCACATGGTGCTTTCGCTGTATGCGGCCGACACCCAAACCCGTAATGCGGCGTTTACTGCGCTTGAAGCCGGAATCATTGGGGCTTTCACTGTGGAGACAACCTTCGACGCGGAGCTCTTCGCCAACGATTCCCATGTCGTGCATTTTGGGTACCTCGACAACATTTCCCAACCGTTCGTTGCCGGAGATCCCGTACCTGTGGTTCCCGACGATCAGCCCCGTGCAGCCGCTGGCGATTTCGTCCTCGGTTACAAGCGGCTCTATCAAACCGAACTCGACATCCCACAACCCTCAGTGCTTGGCAGGAACGGAAGTTTTTCGTCGTTTCGGATTCTCGAACAAGACGTGGTTGGTTTCGAAACGTTCCTTGAGACAAAGGGTTCCGGATCAGGACTGGGTAAGGAATTGCTGGCCGCCAAGGTGGTTGGGCGTTGGCGTAATGGCGTGCCGCTGATGTTGTCACCCGATAGCGATTCGCCAACACCACCGCTCACGTACGATCAGCTCAACAACTACGGCTACCTCGACGATGTGAACGGCCTTCGATGCCCTATCGGTGCACACATGCGACGGGCAAATCCCCGTGATCAACCCATGAAACCCGTCGGCGACAGCCTGGCTCGACGAATCATGCGACGCGCTATGCCTTATGGGCCGCAGTGGAAATTTGGAGATCCCCACGACAACGTTCCTCGCGGACTTGTCGGCCATTTCATTGGGGCGAGCTTGCTGTTGCAGTTCGAAACCATCATGGGCGAATGGATCAACACCGGATTCACCGCGCCATCGATCTCGGGCACCAACGACGTGTTGCTCGGCCCCGATCCAACCCACGCCCAACTTGACATACCCTGCACCGACGGCACAACGACCACCGTTAGCGGGTTTGGACCGTTCATCACCACTCGCGCCGGGATTTACGGGTTTCTCCCCAGCCTTTCTGCTCTGCGCTGGATCGGGGGTTTGTAAGCGCGCATGAATCAATCACACACTCGCTTAGATGTATTCCGGCCGACAGGAACCGTTACGTTTCTCTTTACCGACGTGGAATCCTCAACCAACTGGTGGTCTGCTGATCCTGATGCCATGTCGAAATCGTTGCGCGTGCACGATTCGATCATGCGCGAGGTCATTACCCTGCACGAGGGCTACACGTTCTCCACCGCAGGAGATTCCTTCGCTGCAGCATTTTCGAGAGCATCATCAGGAGTTGCTGCGGCCATTGCGATTCAAACCCGTCTCAGCGATACCACCTGGCCTGGGCCACAACTACGCGTACGTATTGGTTTACATATCGGCGAAGCAGAGGAACGAGACGGTGACTATTTTGGGTCTCCGGTAAATACCGCAGCCCGAGTGGAAGCGGCCGGACACGGTGGGCAGATTGTTATCAGCGAACTCGTCCGTGCGGCCGTTGGAGTCGAGGTTATTGACCTTGGGTTACACCATCTCCGCGGAGTGCCCGAACCACTTCGACTGTTTCAAATCGGTGATACTCCTTTTCCCCCGTTGCGGGTTACCGATATTTTGGCGACCAACCTTCCGGCACGTCCGACCCGCCTTCTCGGACGTGAACATGACATTGCCATGGCTCGTCAATCGCTGCGGGTTAGTCGGCTCGTTACCATCGCTGGAGTGGGCGGTTCGGGCAAGACGCGTCTCGCGATAGCCATTGGCGAAGAAGAACTCGCCCATCGACCTGGCGGAGTTTGGTTCGTTGATCTCACCAGCATCACCAACGGCGAGGGAATATCGGGTGCTGTGAGCGCGGCGATGGGGCTACGACTTGCCGGGCGCAACGTTTCGGATGCTTTGTTTACGTATCTCCAGGACAAGAAGTTGCTAATCATTATCGACAACTGTGAGCACCTCATTGATGCGTGCGCCGAGTTTGCCGAACGATTCTTACGTATACGTAGTGAATGCGTTCTACTGGCCACAAGCAGGGAAACGCTCGACATAGATGGCGAACGAACCCTGACATTGGGTACTCTTGCGGCAACGTCCGCCGACTCACCAGCAGTTCAGCTCTTCGTCGACCGAGCTTCGGCCATAGATCCTTACTTCACGCTCGATGAAGCGAATACCAATTCGGTTATCACACTGTGCAGCCGCCTCGATGGCCTTCCTCTTGCCATCGAACTTGCCGCCGCTCGCATCTCCGTGATGACACCCCAGGAACTGCTGGCAGGACTTGATGATCGCTTTCGGCTTCTCGATGGGGGCCGACGGCGCCAGCGACAACGAACCCTCGATGCGACACTGGCGTGGAGCTATGAGTTACTCGACCCGCAACAACAAGCGCTCTTTCGTTCGCTCGGAGTCTTCGTTGGCGGATTCGACCTTGAAGCGGTTGCGACAATTTTCCGTTCGACGCTCACGTCCACCAACACAGACGCAACCGGTCCGTCTTTTGCTCCGGGCTCCGTGGAATCACGGTTAGGAGAATCACGGCTAAGAGAATCACGGCTAAGAGACCAAGCGCCCACGGAGGTTCGACGGCTCCTTGAGGCTTTGGTGGCTAAATCACTGGTAGTGCGAGCAGAATCTCACGAGCTTCGCTCTGCAGAAAAAGCGGTCGGAGCCACTCGGTTTGTTCTCCTCGAAACCGTCAAGGCCTATGCAGAGAAATGCCTTCGGTCGGAGGGGAACTACGAACAGCTACGCCACTCCCATTCCACCCACTTCCACCATATGGTGAGCACCCATGGCCGAATCATGGTTCCTGAAGTTCGCCTCGGTGCCCGACTAAAAGACGACCGAGGCAATCTCACCGCAGCCTTCGACTGGGCGGTCGAGCAGGAACAGTGGATTCTCGCTGGTGAGCTGCTGCTTGGTTCGCTGTCCGCTTATGAATTACACGGGGCGGCGCGCGAAGCCAAGTATCTATTCGACCGTTGCGTAGGTGCAATTCGCTTATTGGATAGAGAACTCGCCGACTACCTGACCGTTGCGGTGTTGCTCAGCTTGGCACTGTTGGATTCATGGGCCCAGGCACGCGAGGTTGCCAGCCAAATTTTGGGTTCCGACAACCCAAATTGCCGAGTTGCCGGCCATGGCCTGCTAAGCCTGGCCATGTTTCCTATAGATCGAGGCATTTCCAACAACCACATGAATTCAGCCGAGAGCGCGCTTCTCGAAATTGGACCCTATGCACACGATCTAAATTCAGAACTAGCGCGGCTATGGCTCGCGCTCGTGAAATCAAATCTCGCTGGATATCACCACGATCTGCCTCAAGTGCGGTCCTACGCCAACGAACTCAAGCGGTTTGAGGAGAACAACCATTACGTGTCGTTTCTGTCTATGCGCTTGAGTGCGATGGCGGCGGCTTGCTCGGTGATGTTCGAGGAACCTCATGAAGCAATCATCACCGTTGATCGATTTCGCACCCTGGCAGCTAATGAAACCTTTGGTGATGATATTCGTGTGTTCGCCCATCTGGCCCAGGGTCAGCTCGATCCGGCGCGTGAGCTCGCCCGTCGCCATACAAAAAGGGGGCTCGAAGGAAGAATCAGCCGGGAAGCCAACGACAGCCTACTTTTACTAAGCGCGCTTGCTTTTGCTGAAGGCGAGGATGAATTGGCTCGTTACCTCATCCTGCGAACCGGATTTTGTCGTCACATCGCTATGACGTTGTTGGCCCGTGATTTGGCAGACCGCTTAGGAATTGTCGAGGAACACGCAGCTGCCCAACTGGCAGCGCACAGTTTTGGGAAGGACAATCCCGAAGGTGTGCTTGGCGCGACCATGGCTATGAACGAGTTACGAATCGAACTCGTCCGCAGAGGTTGGCTGGCCTGAGTTTCTGCGACAGATGTTGTGGACCTCCCTCATCCACTCTTTCCAGGCTTCTAGAGTCGCAAGCATGAGGATGTACGTAAAGATGTACGTGAGGATGTACGTGAGGATGTACGCGGATGGATGCTGAGACTGCCGTTGAATTGGGACGACACCAACCAAACGTGGTGCTGATCAACTGTGACGACCTTGGATATGGGGACTTAGGTTGTTATGGGTCGCCACTCAATAAGACTCCGGCCATTGATCGGCTTGCGGCTGAGGGGTTGCGTTTCACGTCGTTCTACATGGCGTCGCCTGTATGTTCACCATCCCGAGGCGCCTTGCTGACCGGTTGCTATCCGCCACGTATCGGCTTTGGCTCCTTCGACGGATTGCCGGTGCTATTTCCTGGCCACGCGGTTGGGCTGCCACCAACCGAAGTCAGTTTGGCTAAACTGCTTTCTCACGCTGGTTATAGAACCCAGATGGTTGGCAAGTGGCATTGCGGTGATCAAAGTGAGTTCCTGCCCACCAACCACGGATTCGATAATTACTTCGGGCTCCCCTACAGCAACGACATGGGTCGCCAAGCGAATCGCCCTAGCGTTCTTCCCGAAATGCCCCCACTGCCCTTGCTCCGCAATTCAACCGTAATTGAACAGCAACCCGATCTTGCTTCACTCACCGAACGATACGTAACTGAGGCCGTGCGATTCATGCGTTCATCCAGTCAATCGGGAAATCCGTTCTTTCTCTACCTCGCACATATCTACGTGCACGTACCTATCTATGTGCAAGAACGGTTCAAAAAACAATCCACAAATGGCCCCTATGGCGCTGCAGTTGAATCGATTGATTGGGCGACGGCTGTGCTGATGCGCGAGCTGCAAACCCTTGGGCTCGATGAGAACACCATCGTGATCTTCACCTCGGACAATGGCTCGCTGGGCAACAACATCGTTCCCTGGGGTGGCGATGGCAAACCCCTCGGTGGCAGTAACGGAGAACTACGAGGCTTCAAAGCCAGCACATGGGAAGGCGGACAGAGGGTGCCTGCCATCATCCGCTGGCCCGGCAACATCACCCCAGGCCGCGTGTCCGACGAACTATGCACGGCAATGGATCTCTATCCCACCATTGCCGCGTGCTGCGGGGCGGAAATCCCGATCGATCGCACCATTGACGGCCAAGACGTATGCGCGCTTTGGTTTGACGAAACTGCCAAATCCCCCCATCAGGCGTTTTTCTATTACTGGATGAACGATCTCGAAGCCGTCCGCTCAGGCAAATGGAAACTGCACTTCGCAAAGCGCGGCAAAGAACTCCATGCCCTCTACGACCTCGATAGCGACATCAGCGAAACCACCGACGTGGCAGCAGAACATCCCGATGTAGTTGCGTTGCTGCAAACCCACGCCGAATGGGCACGAACCTCACTCGGCGATGCCCGACTGGAACGAATAGGCAACGACGTACGACCAATCGGGCGAGTCGCCGACCCAAAGCCCCTCACCGTTTACGATCCGGAGCACCCCTATTACATCGCCGAATACGATCTTACCGATCGTGGCTAGGAGACTCGGGCCAGCAACGCATCGGGGGCCAGCGACATGGGAGCAGCGCCGGTACGTTGGATTTCTAGCATGATGGTTTGGAGAAGTTCATTTACAGGTGTGGCCACATTGTGGAGACGGCCGAGAAGAACGATTTCGCCATTGAGGTATCCCGTTTCCACCGATCCTCCGCGTACGACAGATTGCCACGTTGACCCTCCGCCACGGCGTTGTCCGTTGATGGGTCGATACTTCATCAGTGCACGTTTCGCTTCGTCCTCCTCTGGTGCGGCGACATCGATTCCTGCAGCTGCATAGACGGCTTCGGCTTCTGCGGTTGCTCGGGCGATCAACGTCTTTGCTGCGTCGGATCCAGAGCCGCACGAAGCCTCAACCGCGTTGGCCATATTGAGCACCAGTTTTCGATACTTGAATCGCATGATCTTCTCGCAAGGATCCGAGACGAACGTTGATGCCGAAAGGGCCTTGGCGATTTCGGTCGCGGTTTGATCGATACCGTTGGGATACCGTCCGATATCCAAACCACCCGAAATAGGTGCACATATGATTTGGACAACGCCTGGTTCGAGGTACGCCGTGGGCATCATTACCGTCAGTCCATAAACATTTTTGAACCGACGCAATGCCATTCTCTCGACTTCGACTCCGTTGGTGGCGCACACCACGGCAATCGTCAAGGGTGCCACCAACTGCAGCGCCCCAAGTGCGGCTTCAGCGTCCTGGCTTTTCGTGGCGACGACGACCACATCATCGGAGTTCCAATGCACCTCAGCAGGTGTGATTACGGTCGGAATGAAGAGGGTGACAGTCGCATCAGGATCCTCAATTCGCAGCCCGGAAGTTTGAATCGCCGCACCATGTGCACCTCGGGCAATGAGCACCACATCGAACCCGTTTTGGAACAAGCGGCCACCAATCACTCCGCCGATTCCACCTGCACCAAGAATCACAAATCGCATACCCACAGCCTGCCAGGTTAAAGCTAGTTAAGCAGGAACCGCGATGGCGCCAGATGCCAGCAGACCTGCGATCGTTTCCTCGCTGAGGCCAGCTTCGCGGAGTACCTCAAATGTGTGCTCGCCTGTGCGTCCCATCGAGGAAGTTACCAAAGCTTTCGATTCGCTGAAGTGCCACATTGGACGCGGTTGACGAAGCGTGCCGAGGCCTTCAACCTCTCGCTCCACAATGAGATCAAGCGCCTTAATTTGACGATCGTTGTGTACGTCCCATCGCCGCTGCACGGGGCCTGATGCCACGCCATTTTCTTGGAATCGAGCAAGGAGCTCATCGGCGGTAAAC
>JAYUVJ010000204.1:0-4811 GCA_043754155.1 Acidimicrobiia bacterium | reverse complement strand
GGCCGATCCCTGGTCAGAATCGAGATCCATATTTGAACTAGGTTGGACGGCCTTATGAGTGCCGGATTTGATCCCTTGGGATTCGCCAGGGTGGATACGGATCGAGATCGTCGCCAGGGTGCGCCTGAGGCCATTTTGGCTGCTGGAAAGACTCCGGACGAAGTTCGAGCAATCGCCCAATCGTTGCTCGATAGTGGGGCAACTTCGGTTTTGGCGACACGGTGTGACCACGCTCATCGCGACGCGTTTTTCAGCGTTTCTCCAGCTAGTCAGTGGCACGAACGGGCCCGCTGTGCCTGGATTGCCTCAAATGTGCCACCAGCTTTGGGTCTGGTCGTCGTTGTGTCCGCCGGTACTTCTGATGGAAACGTGGTGCACGAGGCGCGCATTCGTGCCGAGCTGGTTGGGGCGAGTGTGATGGTCCACGAAGACTGTGGCGTGGCCGGATTGCATCGCTTGATGCCGGTGATTCCTGATTTGGAACGAGCTGATTGTGTGATTGTCGTCGCCGGCATGGACGCAGCTTTGGCTTCTGTGGTTGGTGGCCTCACGCCTGCGCCGGTCATTGCCGTGCCAACGTCGACGGGGTACGGCGCAGCCTTCGGAGGCGTCGCAGCGTTGCTGGCCATGTTGAATTCCTGTGCGGCTGGAGTTGCCGTGGTGAACATCGACGATGGTTTCAGCGCCGGAACCATCGCCGCCCGAATCGCCCGTGCTGCAGGCGGCGCCATTCGGCCGGGTAGCGCAAGCATCACCGAACCATGATCTTGTACGTCGATTGCATTGGTGGCATTGCTGGCGATATGTTTATGGCCGCACTCATTGATGTCGGCGCACCGATTATTACAATAAATGCAGGGTTGCAGAGACTCGGAATCCCTAACTTGCTCGTTACCGCCAAGCGCACCTCCAAACATTCCATCGACTGTTGCCATGTCTCCGTCACGTGGGGTTTGGGTAAGAGAGAGCAGGAAACGCCACCGCTGAACGCAAACCAAACAGCAACTCCGGTGAACCATCAGGAAGATTTGCACGAAGATCTGCACGAAGATTTGCACGAGCATCCACATCGACCGTATGCAGCGATTTGCGATTTGCTGGCCAATGCTGGTTTGTCCCCCGTTGCAACCGCTCGGGCGCAGGCGGTGTTTCGCAAACTTGCCGAAGCCGAAGGATCTATCCATGGCATCGCTGCCGACGACGTACATTTCCACGAGGTTGGCTCTGAGGATGCAATCGCCGATGTTGTAGGCGTATCGATTGCGCTTGAGCTGTTGGGGGTGACGGAGATCGTGGTTTCTCCTCTGCCGATCGGTCGAGGGTTTGTGCGATCTGCTCATGGCGTTCTCCCCCTGCCGGCTCCGGCGACCCTAGAGTTACTCCGCGGCATTCCCGTCCAAGGTGTCGATATCGATCGGGAGTTAGTCACCCCAACCGGCGCCGCCATCGTTGCCGCTTTGGCATCTGAATTCGGTAGTTTCCCCGCCATGACGACGACCACAATTGGTTACGGTGCCGGGACCCGTGACTTAGCGGAACGACCGAATGTGGTTCGCGTCGTGCTCGGCAACCGCACAGCCGCGCCCGCACCCACGTCTGCGGCCAAGCAGCCTACGACCAACGAGGACAGAGCCACGGTGGTAATGATCGAAACCAATCTCGATGACTGTTCCCCAGAGCTCGTCCCCGATGCATCGTTGGCGGCCACGAACGCTGGGGCGTTGGATGTTTGGGTTACTCCGGCAACGATGAAGAAGGGCCGTCCGGGTTTTGTGCTTCACGCCCTCGCTCGCCCCGATTGCCAAGATCGCGTGGCCAGTGCAATTCTTCGTGAAACGTCGGCGTTGGGTGTTCGTATCTCCACATATGATCGCATCGAATTGGACCGCTCTTTCTTTGTTGTCGACATCGAGGGCCAGCCCGTAAACATCAAGGTTGGTTCGCGCTACGGTGCTGTTGTGAACGTTGCCCCGGAACACGATGATTGTGCTGCCGCTGCCGCAACACTCTCGCTTCCCGTGAAGGAAGTATTTGCACGTGCACTTACTAGTGCTTCTGCGCACTTACGAAACATCGAAAGCCGGCCATGAGCACCAGCGTTGAACCGTCGATCACCGTTGCTGATGTTGAGCGCAAAATTGCTGTCATCGTCGAGCAGATTCGCTCCTCGGGAAGTGTGATTGTGGCGTTTTCGGGTGGGGTGGATTCTTCGTTGGTCGCGGCGTTGGCGTATCGCGCTCTTGGTGCAAACGCGCTCGCGGTTACTGCGGTTTCCCCTGCGTTGGCCACGGGCGAGCTCGATGGCGCACGTTCGGTTGCAACGGCCATTGGCATAAACCACGAAGTGATTACCACCGACGAGTTGGCGCGTGCCGGGTATGTAGCCAACGGCCCGGATCGTTGTTATCACTGCAAGTCTGAGTTGTATGACCGCCTCGCCGAGTTGGCTGCCGCTCGTTCGATTGCCACCGTGCTTTCTGGTGCGAACGCTGATGATCAGGGTGATTGGCGTCCGGGCCTTCTCGCTGCCGACGAGCATTCGGTTCGTCATCCCCTGCTTGAAGCAGGCGTGGGCAAGTCAATGGTTCGAGCTATGGCTGATCAATTGGGTGTTCCGAGCGCGCAGAAACCAGCAAGTCCCTGTTTGGCTTCCCGCGTGCCCCATGGAACATCGGTTGACGTGGCCACCCTGTCACAAATAGATCGAGCCGAACAAGCGCTGCGAGCCCTGGGTTATGGGGTCCTGCGGGTTCGTCACTATGGGGAACTAGCCAAGGTGGAACTCAATGCCGACGATCTCACCCGGGCGCTCGATCCAATTGAGCGGTCGCGGATTTCCGGGGCGGTAATCGGGGCGGGCTACCGGCACGCGGCGATTGACGTAGAGCCGTTCAAATCCGGCAGCCTCACCGTGCATCTCCTCATGCCCACCCGTCGCCGATAAAGGCTCAGGGTGTTTCGAGCTGACGAATAAGTGACGCCATGAACTCGCCTTCTTCGGGGGTTCGTGGAGCAATCGAAAATTCGATGGTGGTCACCACGTCGCCGAACCGTTCTTTGATACGTGCACCTATTTTATCCCAGGTGCCGATCGTAACGTAGGTGTGCAGAAGATCATCGGTGACCAGCTCGGGCAGTTCTTCCCACCGTCCGGCTTTGGAAAGGACGGCTGCTTGCTCGGCCAGTTCACCGAAGCCGTGGTGTTCAAATGCGGGGCGATAGGCGGGGGTGGAAAGGTAGAATGAAATTCGGGCACGGGCATCGCGCACTCGTAGTGAAAGCAGGCCTTCATCGGGTGCGGTCGCGATCAAGGGTTTGTGCGCAACCTGGAATCCTTCAAGGCTTCGCCCTGATTTCAACGCACCCGCCGCAGCTGCTGGGAGCATTACGTCACGCATGTAGTCGGCAGTGCAAACCGGATGCGGGCGAACCCCGTCGGCCACTTCGCCTGCGACCTTACACAATCCCGGTTTCACCGCGGCAAGGTGAATGGGAATGTTGGGATGATCAACCGGGGCGGGAACGAACAACGGCACGGTCAAATCAAGGTTGTAGTGATCGTTATGTACACTTAGTGGTGTCTTGTTTTGCCAGGAGTCCCAGATGGATCGAACGGTGCTGATGTAGTCACGTACCCAAGGACCCGCCGGATGCCATTCTTGACCGAAGCGCCGCACCACATGTCCGCGTACTTGTGTACCCAGCCCCAGGGTGTGACGTCCGTTGGAGAGCCGCTGCAAGCTCCATGCTGACATCGCCGTCACATAGGGACTGCGAGGAAAAGCGATCGCCACGGCGGTGCCAACACGTAACGTTGTGGTGGCTTGAGCTGCTAGCGCCAAAATCTGGAACGGATCATCTTTGGTTTCTTCTACGACGAGCCCGGAGAACCCCAGTTGTTCTACTTGTTTGGCGGCTTCATACACGGTTCGAATGTCAAGTGGGTTGTCGGGTTCGCGCAAACCTGGATCGACTTTTCCGAGCGGGAGCAACGTTTCAACAAGCACGTTGCCACTGTATTCGTGACCCTCTAAAGTTCCCAGTTGCCGAACCAGTGGGGTTCGAGCTCTTCAGACTGCAGACACCTCATGAGCACAGCAAGTTTTTACGGGCCACAACATCGAGCCCTGCAGGATCAGTTCGAAACGCGTCCGTTGGCCGACTTGCTCAGCTACACCACCACGCCGACCTTTGACGAGTTCGGCCGAAGCTTCATCGAGCGTTGCGACATGTTCTTTCTGGCCACCGTCGATCATGAGGGCCGGCCGACGGTTTCTTACAAAGGAGGCGACCCGGGGTTTGTGCAGATTATCGATGAGGCGACGTTGCTATTTCCCTCCTATGACGGCAACGGCATGTTTCTGTCCGTTGGCAATTTGTCGCTTACCCCAAGCGTTGGTTTGTTGTTCATTTCCTTTGAAAATCCTCAACGACTGCGTGTACAAGGAAACGCTGTGATCAGTAGCGATCCGGGCGATTTGGCCCGCTACCCCGAAGCAGATCTAGTGGTGCGGGTAACGGCCACCGAAGTGTTCACGAACTGTCCTCGTTATGTGCATCGACACGACACCAACGAGCACTCCCGCTATGTTCCCCGCGAAGGCATTGAGACCCCATTGGCGGGCTGGAAACGTATCGATGTCCTCGCCGATGTTCTCTCCCCCGCCGACGCCCATCAAGCCCAACATCTCGGCACAATCAGCGCGTCGGAGTGGCGCGAACTCCTGACCAACGGCGACCCGAACGCATAAGCGCGCTATTTAGTTTCTCAGCGGGATTTCGCAGGCTTGGCCGAGGTCGATGAGTTCGGT
>JAYUVJ010000203.1:0-13477 GCA_043754155.1 Acidimicrobiia bacterium | reverse complement strand
TCGATCCTCCCGAGGTCCCAAAGGACAATCCCACCGGCGTGTACCGCACGACCTTCAGCGTTGATCAAAATTGGAGGGGTCGTCGAACCATTCTGCGCCTTGGCGGCGCCGACAGCGTGCACTACGTGTTCGTGAACGGACAAGCGGTGGGAATGGGAAAAGACACCCGCGTTACTAGCGAGTACGACATCACCGATCGGCTCGCCGAGGGTGAGAACGCGTTGGTGATCGTGGTAGTCCGCTGGTCTGACGCCACGTGGCTCGAAGATCAGGATCAATGGTGGTTGGCGGGAATTACTCGCTCAGTGGAACTTGTTTCGGTGCCCCAGACTTATCTTTTTGATGTTGTGTCCTTCACTGGACTCACCGACTCTTGCAAAACGGGAACGGCAACATGGGAAGCGCACATACGATTTGGGGACGGCAAGGCTTTGCCGGGATGGACGGTTACCGCAGAACTATTTGACCCAACTGGCAAGGACGTTTCTGTGGGTTTGGAGTCAGTCGACACTGAACCGCCAGCTCGCAACTCCAGGAGCCAGGCCGAAGGCGATACGGTTCCCGCCAAGGGCGCGCAGCGGGTGCTCATTGCTACGGTGCCTACGTTTGACCGCCGTTCCGTCTTTACCGAAGCAGTTGACTGCGATGATTTCCCAGGGCATCGGGTGCAATGGAACATCACGGTTCCCAAGGTGGCGGCTTGGTCAAACGAGGCACCCAATCGATACCGGTTGGTGGTGAGCTTGGCAAATGCCGAGGGGGACCTCGTCGATCAAACCGCACAGATGATTGGATTCCGCAGCGTAGAGATAGCCAATCGGGAGCTTCTGCTGAACGGGAATCCGCTTCTGATCAAGGGCGTAAATCGCCATGATCATCATGAGCGCACTGGTTGTGTGGTGAATCGTGATGATATGCGTGCTGATCTTATCGCCATGAAGCAGCACAACATCAATGCGCTGCGGACGTCGCATTACCCCAGTGATCCTGCCCTCTATGACCTGTGCGACGAGCTGGGCTTATGGGTGATCGGCGAAACGAATCTGGAGACACACAGTCGTTACCGGCACCTGATTCATGACCCAGCGGTGCAGTTGGCGTGTATGGATCGCTTGGTGCGCATGGTTCGTCGAGACAAGAATCATCCGTCAATCATGGGGTGGTCGCTCGGTAACGAGAGTGGGTACGGGCCGGTACACGATGCGATGGCGGCATGGGCTCGTCACTATGACAAGACTCGGTTTATCCACTACGAGGGCACGCATCGATATGGAGTTCGTGCCGATTCTGATCACCGTGGGATTGCCGCGACTGATGTGGTTTGCCCAATGTACCCAACCATTGCCGATATCGTTGCCTGGGCTAAGCGTAACGATCGCTTGGGCGGGGATCCCCGGCCCCTGATCATGTGCGAGTTCAGTCACGCAATGGGTAACTCCAACGGTTCGCTGCACGATTACTGGGCGGCAATTGAAGCCAATCACGGTCTCCAAGGTGGGTTCATATGGGAGTGGATTGACCACGGAATTGTTTCCAAAACCGAAGGTGGCGATGAGTTCTGGGCCTACGGTGGCCACTTTGGCGATGAACCCAACGATGGCGCCTTTATTGCTGATGGTCTCGTGTGGCCCGACCGCACGCCGCATCCAGCGCTTGTTGATGTGAAGTCGTTATGGCAAGAGATCTCGGTGACGGTGGTGAATGCTTCGAAGGGAACCATACGTGTGCAGAACAATCGGTGGGTCACTTCACTCAATGATCTTGATGGACGCTATGAGCTTCTGGCCGATGGAGTCGTGGTGGCCAAGGGTGTGCTTGCTACGCGTACGTTGGGTGCGGAGAAATCCCAAACGGTAACCATTGCGGTTCCCAAAGAGATTAAAAGTACTGAAGCGGAGATACACGTGAACTTGGTGTGGAAATTGCGAAACGAAACCCCATGGGCCAACAAGGGACACGAAGTTGCTCGATCACAAGTTGCCCTTTGTGAGGCATGGCAGGTTAACGGGGCGGCCAACACCAAACCCGGAACCCCAGAATCGAAGCATGTAGTGCGTAGCAAATGGGGGAAAGACTGCACGTTGGCAGGAGGCGGACTGGAAGCCCAGGTTGATGGCCACAGCGGGAATCTGCAACAAATCTTGGTAAATGGAAGCCCGATTCTCAGCGAACCGTTTCATCTGTCGCTTTGGCGATCTCGGATCGATAACGACGGAGTTGAGCCGGGAACGCTAGGAATTCCCGGGGTTCATACTCGTTGGAAAGCGTTGGGTATTGACCAAATTAGTACGCACACTGATGATGTAAAGATACTTCGTGCAGGGCAAATCGTTAGCACACAACGGCTCACTGCTCCGGGAATCTCTTCTGCGGTTCAGTATCGCCAAACCATTGCGATGTCGTCGACTGGGATGCTGACCATTAGCCACGACCTAGTGTTGAGCGAGGAGTGGAACGATTTGCCACGCATTGGCATGGGAGCTTCGTTGGTTCCGGGATTCGACGAGGTGCACTGGATGGGACGGGGGCTGGGAGAAACGGCGACCGATCGCAAAAGTGGCGAACATCTCGGGCTCTGGAGTAGCACGGCAGGAGAGCAATATGTGCCCTATATGCGCCCTCAAGATCACGGCCATCATCACGACACGCGTTGGTTCACGGTCAGCAACGGAATCCAAGTCATTCGGATTGATGCACGCTCGCACTTGTTTAGCTTTGCGGTGCGTAAACACTCCGATGCTGTGCTTGAAGTGGCAACGATACCTCCAGAACTTACCTCCAACGGTGAAACCTACGTGCACATAGATCATCGTTTGCGGGGTGTCGGTACAGGCTCATGTGGACCCGATACGTTGCCTCAGTACCGGATCACACCCGGCCGTTACCGTTGGAGCTGGACGCTACGAGCGAACAACCTGACCTAACACCATGATCTAACAACAACCGGCTTACAGTTCATTGGGGTGGAGGGCTAAACGGTGCTTAAAACTGGTTGCAAGCGTCAATGAGAAGCCGTAGTCTGCCGGGCTGACGTCGGTTAAATTGCAAAATAATTCGAGCCAAATCGAGGTGGTCGTGATCGGCAAGCTCCACGGGTAATGGCGTTGAGACAACGATGCCTGATTCTCCAGCATGCATACCAAACTCGACGTTGAGCGAGGCAAGCTGTTCAGGTGTTGGAGCGCGCAGCAAGCGCAGAATTAACGTATCGCCGCTCCAACGAAGCGAATGGTAGTTGCGATAAAAATTCGTGATCTCGTTCACTGCTTCTTCGACGGAATTCGTCACCGTAAACAGCGACATGTCGGTTGATGAGATGTAGCCCTCTTCGACCACCTTCTCGACAAAGGTTTTCCAGGCTGTCCAAAAGCCATGACCCAAACCGAGGAATACAATGGGAACGGGTTCGGCTTTACCCGTTTGCACCAAGGTGAGCAGCTCGAAGGCCTCGTCGAGGGTGCCGAATCCACCTGGCATGACAATGAAGCCTTGGCTCTCGCGCAACAGTGCCAGCTTGCGGGTGAAGAAGTACCGCATGTCTACGAGGTTCTCGGGATGCAAAAAAGCGTTTGCTTCACTTTCAAAAGGAAGCCGAATCGCCACGCCCAGAGCATGTTCTCGACCGGCGCCCTCGAGTCCTGCAGCCATAATTCCTGGACCGGCACCGGTAACGACCATCCAGTCCTGCGCCGCCATTGCTGCGGCTACCTCCCGGGTTAAAATGTAGAGCGGATCGCTGGGTTGGGTTCGGGCGCTACCAAAAATCGTGACCTTTTGACGATGGCGATGCGGGCCGAGCATGAGGTAGCCACCACGCATTTCCGTCAGTGCCGACGCAGCAATCTTGAGATCCAGCCGGCTGGCGTTCCCCGCTACGGCATCGGCGGCCATAGCCATGGTCGTGCGTAGAAGCGAGCGGATCAGATCACGATTGTCGAGTTTGCCGTCATTGTCGGCCGTGGGAAGAAGCTGATCGACAAGGGAAGCCATAGTTGACCGCACGAGGGCCTCAAGATCGGCGCTGGGAACCGGAAGAACCGGAAGAACCGGAAGCACGGGGGAACCCGGGGAAACCTGAGAAGCCGGTGAGTTCGGAGCGGAATCTGCCATTCCTCGACGATACGGCCCATTGGGAAGAAGCGTTAACACTGACACAGTCCAAATCCCGGTCGGCTGCAACCATCAGCTTCGGTGGTCGAGCCTTTTTGTTTGACGCTGAGAGGTATCGGGTGATTATTAGCGACCTTGGCGGAATCGAAGCGGGAAGCACTAAGCCCTGTTTTGGGCCCGTTCTAGGCCCGTTTCGATTCCGCCCGCTGTGGTAGCCCGACTTCATTTGCTGAGCGCTAGAGGAAGGGCAGTTCAACAAGCTTTCCGCTGGTTAGTCCTGTGGCCAGGGCAACCGTAACGGTGTCGCCAGCTTTTACTTCCACGCTTAGGAGTCCAAAGCCAATGTTGGCTTTGAGTCGATAGGACCAAATGATGTTGGTGAGATCACCAACCTTCATGCCATCGTGCATGATGTCGAACCAGGTAAATGCTGAGCTGGCGGGGGATTCGCCGTCAAGGATCACGCCGAGCTGATGACGTGTGGGTCCTTCGTTCTTTATGCGACGTAGGGCTTGGATGCCAACAGTGTCATCGGGAACATTGAGATCGACGTAGCGTTCCATGCGAACTTCAAACGGATTGGTTTGGTCATCGGTGTCGCCACCCCACGATAACAATCCACTTTCGATGCGCTCATGGGTGTTGGGGTTTCCAGGTCCAATATCCCAAGGTTTTCCAGCTTCTTTCACCACATTCCATAGTGCAGTTCCCTTGGTTCCATCAAGTAAATAGATCTCAAAGCCGCCTTGTTTGGACCAACCGGAGCGGGCAACCACAACGGGAATTCCAGCGACGACGGTTTCGCGGAACCAAAAGAACTTGAGCTCCGTTACCCAATCTCCAAACAGGGAGGCGGCCACTGCTGGGGCTTTGGGGCCTTGAATAGCGAGAGGCGAAACATCGGGTTCGGTGATGGTTACGTTGAGGTTGCGTTCTGCTGCGATGGCGCGAGCCCAAAACAGAATGTTGGAATCGGCGATAGACAACCAATAGAGATCATCTGCGCGCTTAAGAAGGATCGGGTCATTAATGATGGTCCCGGAGTGATTACACAGGGCGACATATTTTCCCTGGCCTTCTTTGCAGCTGGAGAGATCGCGAGGTACCAGGATTTGTGCCAGGCGACCGGCATCGGGCCCCTCTAGCTGTACCTGTCGTTCAACGGCGACGTCCCACATGGACACACCGTTAATGATCCGCCAGTATTCCTCCTCGGGACGTCCAAAACCAGTGGGCATAAGCATCTGGTTATAGGTAGTGAAGCTCTTGACGCCTTCGGCCGCGGTGGCCTCGAAAAACGGTGACGGTCGTAACCGAGCGGAAGGGTAGATCTCAAACATGCAACGTGCTTTCTGTAAAAGGAGTTCGTGACTTCATTTTTGTCATGCTGAGGAGCAGCGACGGGTGAATGAAAACCCAAGTTTGATCGAGGGGTGACAGAGTCCTTATTGGCTGACGGTGGCGAGGATTGCTTGCTTAATGGCCCGAGGATGTTCTGTCATCATCGAGTGACCGATATCGGTCAGCTCTACTATGCGCGCATTGGATAGTGAAGCAGCAAGTGTGCGTCCACTTCTTGGTGGGGTCATTTTGTCACCCAACCCAATGACAACGGTGGCCGGGCACGTAACTGCCGCTGCTGCCACGGCGGCATTCGCATAGGTTACGCAAGCACCAAAATCGGTAGCCAGGACCCCCGGCTTACTGTTCTCCACTAATGCTCTCGACCCGCCAAGCATCCACAATCCTGGCGTCGGGTTCATCCCAACATGGGCGGGTTTATCGTGACCCCACGAAGCCATTAATGCAGCCGCTGCGGGTACATCGTTCTTAGCTGCATCAAGCAAATCAGGATACACCGGCATGGCAGTTGCGGTACCGCAAAGTGTGATGCTTCGAACGAGAGGCGCATAGCGGCTGGCCAACTCCAAAGCGATGAACGTGCCCATTGAATGCCCTACGACGTGGACAGAACCGAAACCTGCCGCAGCCACGAAACGCGATACCCAGTCGGCCATCGCTTCGATTGAAGGCAACGGTTCCCCGGCGCTGCGCCCATGAGCGGGAAGGTCAACGGCTACGGCCCGAAATCCTCGGTAAGCCAAATATCGAGTTTGTAACTGCCAAACGGTGGAATCCATTCCGGCACCGTGAATGAGCAAAACGACTGGATCTTCGCCAGTGAGTGCAACCCCGCCAGTTGAAGCGTGCGTATCGAAGCCGTCAACAGAAATGATCATCGTTGACTCGCCTTCAACGCTCGTTCGAGATCCTCAATGATGTCATCGGGATCTTCGAGACCAACTGACAACCGAATGAGATCCTCTGAGATGCCAGAAGTGGCAAGTTGCGCTGGAGTGAGTTGTCCATGGGTGGTGGAACCCGGATGAATCACCAACGTTTTGGCATCGCCCACATTGGCTAGGTGCGATGCAAGTTGCACGGCTTCGATGAACTTGCGCCCTGCGGATCGGCCGCCCTTGACGCCGAAGCTCAGGATCGACCCGGCACCTTTGGGGTAGAGACGCTTGGCTAACTCGAAATCAGGATGGGTGGGCACTCGAGGATGTTTGACCCAGGTGACGGCATCGTTGCGTTGCAGCATTTCCAGTACTTGATCAGTGTTGGAAATATGCCGCGCCATGCGCAATGGAAGGGTTTCGATTCCTTGCAGCAAAGCAAAAGCGTTATGAGGGCTCATACAGGCGCCGAAATCCCGTAGGCCCTCGGCGCGAGCGCGCATACCCAGGGCGGCCGGACCGAACTCTTCCGCGAACACAATGCCGTGGTAACCAGCGTAGGGCTCGGTGAGGGTGGGGAACTTGTGGCTGGATAGCCAATCGAAACGGCCTCCATCCACAATGACGCCACCCAGCGCCGTGCCGTGGCCGCCAAGAAATTTCGTGACTGAATGCAGCACGATGTCGGCGCCGTGTTCGATGGGTCGAAACAGAAACGGCGTAGAGAACGTCGAATCGATCATGAGAGGTAATCCGTTGGCATGGGCAACATCGGCAATCGCTCGAATGTCCATTACTTCGATCCCTGGATTCCCCAGGGTTTCGCCGTACAACAGTTTGGTGTTGGGCTGGATTGCTGCTTTAAACGCCTGTGGATCACGGGGATCTACGAAAGTGGTGGTGATCCCAAAGCGGGGGAGGGTCAGGTTCATCATGTTGTACGAACCGCCATACAGATTCTTCGATGCCACAATGTGGTCGCCAGCGCTCATCAATGTAGCTACCGCCAGGTGCAGCGCTGCGGTTCCGCTGGCAGTGCACACGGCCCCGACGCCACCCTCTAGGGCAGCGATTCGTTCTTCCAGTACTGCGACTGTCGGGTTGGAGATCCGGCTGTAAATATGCCCGGGTGCTTCGAGATTAAACAACGCTGCTGCTTCGTCGGTGTCAGGAAACGAATACGACGTGGTGAAGTAGATGGGCACGGCACGAGCGCCGGTGGTGGGATCGGGTCGCTGGCCAGCGTGAAGACTGAGCGTATCGAACCGCAAAAAGTTTGGGTCAACCATGGCACGACGATACACATAACTGAGGTAGCTCACTTGGGAAGCGGTAGCTCATTTGGACAGAGGAGCAACTCGCTAGTTCCCGTTCCCTCGAGTCAGGTCAATTCCGCTTCGATGTGGGCACGGAGGTCGTTGAAGGTGTCCAGAGCCTTGAACTGAGGGAACTCCTCCTTCACCTTGATTGGTGCGTGAAAAAGGAATCCGGCATGGGCGGCACCGAGCATTGCGGTGTCGTTGTAGGAATCGCCAGCTGAGATAACCCGATAGTTGAGTTCGCGCAAGGCGTTCACGGCGTGTCGTTTCTGGTCCTGCATACGCAATTTGTAACCAACGATCCGGTCATTCTCCACGGTTAGTCGGTGACACAGCAGCGTTGGCCAATGGAGGTGACGCATCAGTGGGCGGCCAAACTGTTCGAAGGTGTCAGAAAGAATGAGCACCTGAGTGCGTTCCCGAAGGGAATCCAGAAATTCCACGGCGCCGTTGATGGGCGACAAGGTGGCGATGACTGCTTCGATATCAGACATCTTGAGCTTGTTTTCGTTGAGCAACGCTATCCGGCCTTGCATCAGCACATCATAATCGGGCTCGTCCCGTGTGGTGAGTCGAAGGGCTTCAACTCCGGTCTTTTCGGCTACCGCAATCCATATCTCGGGAACAAGAACTCCTTCGAGATCGAGCGTCACAATCGATTGTTGCGTGGTGCCTTGAGGGGCTTGAAGCGGTGAGAGTGTCGACACAGTTTCTAGTTTTGCCCGAATTCTTCCGTTCGGCGAACCAGGGTCTAAGTCCATGCTGCCGCTTCGCAAATAGCTGTGGTCGGGCTGCAGAGAACTGGCAACCACTAACGGTCAAGTTTCGATGGCACAGGGCTAGAGCGGGCTTAATTCCTGCTTGGCTAAAGGTTTTCCATAGGAATTCGCCTGCACGCGTGTGAGTAGTGGACACTTGCGGGTAGCGCGCTACGAAAGGCAACAAGTGTTTTCTCCCGAATTACTAGAACTTGCTCAACAGATAGGTACTTTGCTTCGAGAACGTAAAGAAACCGTTTCAGTGGCGGAAGGGTCTGCGGGCGGGTTGATCTCGGCAACGTTGTTGGCTATCCCTGGCGCTTCTGCGTACTACATGGGCGGAACGGTGATCTATACGGCACGAGCCAAACGGGCCTTTCTGGGGACTGCCGTTCCTGAACCTGAAGGCATGCGAGGCGCGACCGAGGAGTTCGCTCGGTTCTTGGCCGAAGCGTCGCTACTGCAATTACGCACAACGTGGGCGATTGGAGAAGCAGGGGCCGCAGGACCGGCAAATCCCTATGGCGATCCTGCTGGGCACGTGTGGCTGGCCATTGCTGGGCCTCGTGAAGTTACGAAACATGTCCTTACCGGAAGTAACGATCGATGCGAAAACATGCTCGTCTTCACGGCTGCTGCGCTGAACTTGTTTTTGGAGAAACTAAGCGCATAGATCAAACGCAGCCGTTCAACGTCGAACGCTTACGCAACCTAAACACCGGCCGATCCTTCGGCCAAACCGCAAACGCCACGATGACTACTGCTGCGACGATCAAGGCAATCCCGGTTGCAGTTTCGGCAGGTTTGAACCAAGCATCGGCGGAACCCGGAATTCGAGGTGCCCCGAATATCAGCGTGTCGCTGTCTTCATATTGACCTTGGGCTGCCTCCCACAGCACGATGTTGGATACCACGCCGATCACCACGGGAATAATTGTGCCGGGAATAATGAAGAGAAACTTCTTTCCGCAGAAGTGCACTCCGGCGATCAGAACACCGAGGAAAAGTATCGGACCAAGATCTGAAATCATGCACTCAGCATCAACCGTTAGCACCATGGAGGCTATCCAGATAACTCCCTATCTCCTCGTGGGGGTGTTGGGCTTCTGGGTGTGGCTAGCTAGGCTTCCCTCGACGCCCCGGCGGCCCTCCAGTCAAAACGAAGCGTTAGCGACCTTGCCAGATTGGGTTGCGTTTTTCGATGAAGGCGGTGAGGCCTTCCTTGAGGTCTTCCGAGGCCATCATCTTGCCCATTGCCGCGTTGGTCTTCTTACGCAAGGTTGCTTCGTCGTCGTACTGAGAGGCGAGAACAACTTTGCGGCTTTCCCACACGGCTAGGGGAGCAGCTGCAGCGATCTTGACCGCGAGTTCCAAAGCGGCTTCGAGGGCTTTGCCGGGTTCGACCAACCGGTTCACGAGTCCAAGATCGTATGCGCGCTGAGCTGACAGGGGTTCGCCCGTGAGAATTGCTTCCATGGCGGCAGCCTTACCAATGGCTTGAGGTAAACGGTAGAGACCGCCAGCTCCAGCGATCAGGTTGCGCTTTACTTCGGCGAGACCAAACGAAGATCGAGTGGTGGCAACTACTAAGTCCACCGACAAAACGATTTCGCATCCGCCCGCTGTGGCCAACCCGTCGACGGCAACGATAAGGGGCTTGTTGCGTTCGCGATAGACGATCCCGCCGAACCCTCCTCGTTTGGTACCAAGTGCTGCGCCATTGCCGGAGTTGATTTCCTTGAGATCTGCGCCCGCACAGAACACCGGCCGGTCACCTTCGGTTACGGCTTGGAGCACGCCAACCCACACCTTTGGGTCGTTCTCCATGGCATCAATGGCCGCTTCCATTTCAGTGGCGAACTGTCCGTTAACAGCGTTGCGCTGGGCCGGACGGTCGATGGTGATAACGGCAATCTGGCCCTGGACTTCGTAGTCAATCATCAGGTTGGCTTTCGTTGTTGGCTTGCGGGGAGAATCGAGTAACTCGTCGATGTTCGTTGTTTGGCGGTTGGTGAGTTTAGCGACCCGCGTCGAAAACAGGGAAGTCGAGATAACGATCGGAACCTAGAAAAGCGAAAAGCGCACACTTTGGGTGTGCGCCTTCGGGCTAGCTTCAGCTATGTAGGCAAACAATGCCCAAGAACGCTCAGGCCTAGGTGGCTGGTGCAGCTTCAGCTACGACTTCAGCAACAGGAGCCGGGGCAGCAGGTGGTGCAGCTTCTGCCACAACGTCGGCAACAGGAGCCTCAGCGACCGAAGCAGGAGCTGCCACAACGTCGGCAACAGGAGCCTCAGCGACCGGAGCAGCTTCTGCCACAACGTCGGCAACAGGAGCCTCAGCGACCGGAGCGGCCTCAACTGGAGCCTCAGCGACCGGAGCAGGAGCAGCAACAGCCTCGACTGGTGCGGTGGCAGCAGCTACTTGAGGAGCAGCCGGGCGTGGGGGAGGAGGTGGCACTGGGCGACCCGAAGCAGATTTGGCCTTGGGTGGAGGTGGAATGGTGAGACCGAGCAACTTCAATAGCGAAGGAATCTTGTTCGAAGCTTGAGCGGCGGTGGCAAGAACGCTCTCGGTCGGGTGGGCCGGCAAGCCGGAAGGAACGATGTCACGACGGAATGGCGCCTCAGCTGCGGCCTCAACCAGTGCAGCCCAGCGCTCGGCTGGAGTCTCGGGTGAAAGCTGGGCGTTGGTCTCGGCGGTGAGCTTGGCCACAAGTTCTGGGCTCAGCTTGGCTCCAGGATCAGGAAGGCGTCCGCTTAAACGAACCGCACGAACCAGTTTGTTGTCGGCAATTGCGCCTTCAATGTCGTTAACCCAGGTGGTGCGTTCGCCTTCAACACGAGCGGTAAGGGCCTCGCGAAGCTTGGCTCCCATTTCACGGGCAGCGTCGTCCTTGGCAATGCCATCAGACTGGGTAACCACGGCACGAAGATCGCGCAACGATAGTGAATCAGCCGACTGCAACGCAGCAGCGGCGCTATCGAGCCAATCGGCTTGGCGGGTCTTGGGGAGAAGATCCTCGGCAAGAGCCAACAACGGCGCAGCCTGGATCTCAGTTCCCCCCGAAGCCTTCAACGAAGCGTTCTGATCGATGATGGCTTGGCGAACTGCCGGGATGCCACCACGGAACAACTGATCAGCAATGGGCTGCTGCTCAGGAGGAAGCGAAGCAATTAGGGCGTCACGGTGTACACGGCCTGGGGTGAGGCGCTTTGGACGGCCAGCATCACGGTTCGGACGCTCAGTACGGCCACCTTCTGGGCGGGGTCCACGAGCAGGACGATCGCCAACGGGACGGTCTGGACGAGGGACGCGTGATGGGGCTCCACCTTCGGGACGGGGTCCACGCGCCGGACGATCACCTGCAGGACGCTCGCCACGCGGTCCACCGGGACGGTCGCCACGGTCGGGACGTGGTCCACGCGATGGTCGATCGCCATCGCGGCCGTCACGGCCACCCTTGGGCTTGTCGGCATAGGCAATGGTTACAGAAGGGCCAGTGTGCTCGCGCACCATGAGCTCAACGCGCTCTGCTTCGGCTTTGCGTCCCTTGGGGGCGACCAGCGAAACAATGCGGGTACCCTCAAGCTCACGCTCGGCTTCGGCTCGAACAACGTCACCCACTTTGGCGCCGGAGTAAACCAGAGAAGGATCAAGGACGCCCTTAGGCTGACGTGCTCCAGCAGCGCGCCAGGTCCAGCCTGCGTCTGATGAGCTCGTTAATTCGATGTCGATACGGTGAGACATAGTGTGCGAGAGGCTACTCCATGGCACTTGCACCCCTGTCGGCACTAGCTGCACGGATTCGTCACATCGGCCACAACCTGAGATCCAGTGACTGGCGTTTAACTAGGCCTACAGATGTTTATCCGATTACTAGGCTCGCCAACTAGCACGCATTGGGTTTGCCTCGTAGCGTTGGAACGTGCCATCCAATCCTGTCCTGCTTGTCCACGGTTTCGCCTCCTCATTTGATTTGAACTGGCAGCGTTATGGGTGGGTTGACTTGCTCCAGGAGGAGGGTCGTACCGTCATCGGCGTGGACCTTCTTGGTCACGGCGAGGCCCCAAAACCTCACGATCCAGCGGCCTACGTCGATTTGGAAGCCAGGATCCTCGAAGCCCTACCTACTGAAGGCCTTGTCGATGCTGTTGGGTTCTCCCTAGGCGCAATCACCTTGATTAGGGCTGCTGGGAAAGCGCCGGAGCGATTTGGCAAATTGGTGTTCGGTGGGATCGGTGCAGGAAACATGAAGGCCAGCCGTTCTGATGCTGTTGCCACGGCGCTTGAGAATGGAATCGATGCCCTGGCCGACGACCACGGTGAGAACGATCTGGCCCGCGCCTTCACCCAATTCGCCGCCAATGGTACCAACGATCCCAAGGCGCTCGCTGCGTGTATGCGTCGTCCCGAGAGTCCGTTGTCGATTGAGGATCTAGCCAAAGTTCACCATGAGTGTTTGGTGGTTCTCGGCGACCGGGATTTCCAGGGCCCAATGGATCCCATCGTTTCAGGCCTATCCAATGTGAAGTCCAAAGTGCTGCGGGGCATCGACCACTTTGGCACGCCACAAGACTTCGGCTTTCTCGACGCCGCCCTTCGTTTTCTGGGCTGAGCGCTCGGCCTGGCGGTAATCGAAGTCTGTTCTGGATCGGTGGCGCAGGCCTAAAAACTTTGTTCGCGTATTAGCGGTTTGTACGCGCATTCCGGATTTGCCGGCACAATCTGACATTGCCCGCACAGAGTTTTAAGGGGCGTGGCTGGGTTTGGCGCAGTCGTAGTTTTTAGGCGAGTTATGACTCGTGGCGCAACGGGTTGATCGCTCCGAGGAACTATCCGTGGCGGAAGGCGTTGGCGCTGGCAGACTCTGGTGGCTGAAATAAATGCTCTGAAGGAACCCTTTGGGGCTCTGCCCCAAATACCCCGCTGCCAAAAAGGATGAGCCGTGACTGGTTGGACCAATAACTTGCAACTACCCCAAGGTTTCGCTGCGCATGTGGCGAACATTGGTATCAAAGATGCCACCGATGACTTCGTTGTGATTGCTTC
>JAYUVJ010000202.1:0-3777 GCA_043754155.1 Acidimicrobiia bacterium | reverse complement strand
TTGCCATGTGCTTCCCGGCTTAGCACGAACTCATCATTTGGCGTATTGTCCGCTTCATGCCCATCACCACTCGCTACGAACAAGTCGCCTCACACGACGGCGATTCCTTCGACCTCTTTTGCGCAATTCCTGAAGCCGGACGTGGTCCAGTAATCGTGTTGTTCCAAGAGATCTTCGGCATCAACGACAACATGCGCGGTCTCGCCGAACGGGTCGCCGAAGCAGGCTACGTCGGCATTGTCCCCGACATGTTCTGGCGCATCGAGCGTCGCTTCGAACGCAAAGACGAGAGTGGTCTCGGCGATGCCTTCGCTGTGGTTCAGAAATTCGATGCGGACAAAGGCATCGCCGACCTGAATTCGGTGCACGCCCACGCGCTTGGCATGGCGGAATCGACGGGCAAAGTCGGCGGAGTTGGATTTTGCTTCGGTGGCGGGATGGCTTTCGCGTTTGGTGCCTCAAGCCGCGTCGACGGTCGATCGCCTGATGCCGTGGTTTCGTATTACGGGAGCGCAGTGAACCAGATGCTCCCGATGTTGCCAGGCCTTAGCTGTCCGACGATGTTCCACTATGGAAACACCGACGCTTTCATTCCTCCGGATGCGATCGACGAAGTTGAACAAGCAGTCGAAGGCATGAACAACGTCGCGTTTTACCGTTACGAAGCCGGGCATGCTTTCTCCAACTGGGATGCACCATCAATGTACCGAAAAGATGCTGCCGACCTAGCCTGGTCTCGCACCATGGCATTCTTCGCAGAACATCTCCGCTGAGACATCTTCATCACGGCATCTTCATCACGACATCTTCATCACGACCCGTCGTAGTGAGATCGCACGGCAATATTCTGGCTACCTAGTTTTGTCCGAAGGATGAGAGTTTTCCGACATTAGGTCAGCTTTGCCACGGATCCGATGAACTTTGGCCCAGCCACTGATCTGCCAGACCGCCCAGCGATTGTTGTTTGGTCGGGTAAAGACGTGGCGCTGTCCGCCTGCATCGAGTCGGCCGAAAGCTCGATATCTGGCAGCTTCGTCGTGCTTGTGCGTCAACGCCCGCTGAGAGGGAGTTCGTGCACCAGTTACGTGTGCTTAGTGTCAGGCTGGGAGGTGCGTGCCCTCAGTTCGGAAGCGGATCAGCGTCCTTGGCTGCCTGCTCGATTTTTGTGCGCAGCTTTTCCCAGAAGGCGGGATCTCGGTGTACGGAGCTTCCCGCTGTTGTCCCCACGCTGCCGTCGAGTTGCTCTCGGAGAATGTCGGCGTGCCCAGCGTGTCGGTTGGTTTCGGTGAGGACGTGGACCATCACGTTGAAGAGCTTGACGTTCGGGCGCGGCCACCAGGGAACGTGTCCGGGTGCATCGATACCGAGCGCGATGATTGTTGCGTCGGAGTGTTCCCACGCCTGCCGGTAATCGTCGACGATTTCCGAGCGGGTTTCATTCGCCGCAACCCACATTTGATCCCGGTGGCCGGCAGGATCGTCCCAACGTCGCCATGCTCCAGGGAAGTGCCGATCGAAGACGTCACCGAAGTACCAAGCCTCGGTGATTGCCAGATGTTTGATCAGTCCAAGAAGATTGGTTCCGGTAGGGGTCAGCGGCCGACGAACGTCGTAATCGCAAAGCCCTTCGAGCTTCCAAAGCATCGTCTTGCGCACGTGGCGTAAATCGTTGTGCAAATACTCCTTGGCGAAGTCATCGATCATGGGGCGAGTCTGCCACCGTGGAGGCGAACGAATCTGCGACTGCTGTGGATTGGATCCTTCGGTACTTTCTGGGTTGGTGAGCAATCCGTAACGAGTCATCGCGAATCGGGTGCCTCAGACGTTGCGGAAAGCGCCTAAGATTGGCAGTCCTTGATTTTCGGGCCCGAAAACCACCAGGTGTGGCAAACGGTGCAACGGGAATCACATCTCGTCTCAGTTAAAGGTTTCGCCATGCCTCCCGTTTCCACCAGCGATTTCAAGAACGGCATCACCCTCGACCTTCCAGAAGGTTTGATGCAGATCACCGAATTTCAGCACGTGAAGCCCGGTAAAGGCGGGGCCTTTGTGCGCACCACCTTAAAAAACATTCGTAACGGCAAGGTCATTGACCGCACCTACAACGCTGGCGAAAAGATGGAGCAGGCCATCATCGACAAGCGGGAGATGCAGTTCCTTTACCGCGATGCAGGCACCTACATCTTCATGGACAACCAGACCTTCGACCAGATCGAGCTCCAGGCCGATTCGCTGGGCGATGCCGTGAATTACCTCAAAGAGCAAGACAACGCCATGATCAACTCCTACGGTGATGAGGTCGTCGGTATTGATCTGCCTGCAGCCGTCGAGCTGGTGATCACCGAGTGTGAGCCAGGCATCCAGGGTGACCGGGTTTCTGGCGCCAAGAAGCCGGCGACGTTGGAGACCGGCCTGGTCATCCAGGTTCCGTTGTTCGTGAACCAGGGCGAGAAGATCAAAGTTGATACTCGCACCGGCGAATATCTCACTCGCGTTTCCTAAGCAGCGTTCATCAAATCCCCTTACGAAGAATCGCTGATCCACTCCTGATGACGTCACTTCCCACCTCCCGTACCAATGCACGGGAGCGTGCGCTTGAGCTGCTCTATGAGGCCCACGCGAAAAGCAGTTCTGTCGCCGATGTCCTGGCGGCTCTAGCACTCCCGCCTGATCTCTACGCCCGCTCAATCGCCGTGGGTGCCGACGAACATTTTAACGATGGCATGGCCCTGATCGCCCAATTTACCCGTGGCGGATGGACGGTGGATCGCTTACCCCTGCTCGACGTTCTGATTTTGCGCATCGCCATTGAGGAGCTCCAACACCAACCCGAAGTGCCCCGTGCCGTTGTACTCGATGAAGCTGTTGAGCTGGCCAAGAACTTCTCGACCGAAGAATCCAGCTCGTTTGTAAACGGCATCCTCGAATCGATAGCCGGTTACCTCGGGCGTTAGGCGCAGTTGCACTGTGAACGTGCAGGGCCAACCGCAACCGAACTCGTACCGAAAGGTTCTTCAAAACGGCTTTTACGTACAAGTTGCCTCTGTCTATTCCGGGCTCACCCAGCTTCCATAAAGGTTTTGGGATGCGAAGAGGTGGCACAACGGTGCGGAATCTGCGCCTACGGACTAAGCAAAAATTGGCTAGGGTAGTCGCCGTCCGTCAAGTGGGTCCTGTGAGGCTCGCACGGTCGAGGAGGTTTGTTGTGTCCAAAAGTGTTTCTTCGGTGCCGCCCCCGCAGGGCGGTTCTTTTGTACCTGAGCCTGGTTCCGCGGTGGCCCCTGCCGGTCCAGCTCCACGTGAAGTGCTCGACGCCGCCGCCATTCAGCGTGCCGTTACCCGGATGGCGCACGAAATTATCGAACGCAACCAAGGTGCCGACGGCGTTGTGCTCGTTGGGCTTATCAAAGGTGGCGTTTGGTTGGCCGAGGCATTAGGTACAGCGCTGTCCAACCTTGGCTCTCCCGTACCAGTTGGTTCCATCGACGTGAGTTTCTTTCGCGATGACCTGAATCTGCGAGCGGTTACCCCGTCAAGAAGTTCACTGGATTTCGAACTTCACAACGCCATCGTGGTCCTCGTCGACGATGTCCTCTTCACCGGTCGGACCGTTCGAGCCGCACTCGATGCGCTACGCGAATACGGTCGACCCCGCTCGGTGCAGCTTGCGGTCATGGTGGATCGAGGTCACCGTGAACTCCCGATTCGTCCGGATTTTGTAGGAAAGAACTTGCCTACCAGCCGTACTGAGCAAGTGTCGGCCACTTCGGCAGGAGT
>JAYUVJ010000201.1:0-2144 GCA_043754155.1 Acidimicrobiia bacterium | reverse complement strand
GCCGGGTCTATGAGACCGCCCCGTGATGAAAGACGGAGATCAACGCCCAACATGCGGGGGACGGAGAAACCCCAAATATCGGCGTCAAGTACACCAACGGTGAACCCTCTGGCCGCCAGTGCCGCAGCCAGGTTGCACGTGACCGACGATTTGCCAACCCCACCTTTGCCTGAAGCAATTGCCACGATCCGAGTGACAGCGGAAACCTCCGTCTCTGGAGCATTTTGGCTGGCTTTGAGGCGGGCCCGCTGCATGACCTGGCTGCGCTGAGCGGCGTTGAGTTCCCCGAAACTGATGTGTAGATCGGTGACACCGGGAAGGGTGCGGACTCGGGCTGCCGCATCGTTTTTTATCTGTGCCTTGAGCGGGCAGCCAGCAATTGTGAGAGCGATGACGATTTCTACAAACCCACCAGGGCTTACATTGATGCGTTCCACCATGCCCAACTCAACAATGTCCACATTGAGTTCGGGGTCAACCACGCCTCGTAACATTGCCAAAACATCGGCTTCCTTGGGGGGTGGGGCCAGTGTGGTTGGCGGGACCTGCGTCGAAGGCGGTTCGGCGTTGGTCAGAGTTGAGGAATCGCCAATCGACATAGCGATGATCCTACCGGGAGGGTGCGCTTACTCACTGTGACTTGTGCCTGGGGTTTTGGACGACAACCTCTCTTTGGTTGGGGAATGTTCTGTTGACCAGTAGAGTTATTACGTGTGCTGGTTTTAACTCCAGTCGCAGTTCTGAAGTGCAGTCTTTAAACCTTGAAGGAGTCCGCCATGAGCGTGCAAGAAGCCCCCACCGGCGTAAAAATTGGTCTTGGCAAGAAAGTAGAGACGATCATTGTGACGTCGGCTGCTGCGGCCAAGGTTGGATCCCTCATTGCCGCTGAAGGTGACGATTCCCTTGCCCTACGTGTCGCCGTTCGTCCTGGTGGCTGCTCTGGCTTTTCCTATGAGATGTTCTTTGACTCCGACATTGCCGATGATGACGTTGTGAAGGAATTCGAAGGCATCAAGGTTGTTGTCGACGCGGCCTCGTCGGGCATGCTCAAGGGTGCAACGCTTGATTACAAAGACGCTCTTCAGGGTGGCGGATTTGCGATCGACAACCCCAATGCTCAGCGTTCGTGTGGTTGCGGCAACTCTTTTAGCTGATACGCGTCTGAATCGCTTGATTTGCCTCATGGCCGATTAGCTTGTGGCTATGTCTAAACCTGTAGGTCCCTATTCGCCCGTTCTCCGCGCCGGTGATTTCGTTTACCTCGCTGGGCAGCTGGGTCTTGCCGACGGTACCATCGTTGAGGGTGGCGTTGATGCGCAAGTTCGCCAAATTTTCGTGAACGCCAAAGCGCTGCTTGAGAAGGCTGGCGCCTCGCTTAACCAAGTGGTCAAGTGCACCTGCTTCCTTGCTGACATGGCGGATTTCCCGGCAATGAATGCTGCGTATGCCGAGATCTTCGATGGGCACCGTCCAACCCGCTCAACCGTTGGAAACGTCACCATGGCCCTCGGCGCCACCGTCGAAATTGAATTCACGGCCTACACCGGTGCCGGCGGAGTAGTTGAGCCATGATCGGCGCTGTTGCCCTCGTGGTCTTCATGGCCGTGATTTTTCCAGTCGGTTTCTTCCTCACCGGCGCCTTGGCCTCAGCCGCTCACGGATTGTTGCTTACCAACGATGCCGTTGATCGATTCGAAGGATCTGAATTACTGGATTTGCAGTAACTGTCGACTGTTTCATCGCGTTGGGAAACTTGTACCAATGGGTTTGCTGAGAGCGACCGTTGGTGCAAGTTTGGTTTTGGCCTCAAGCCTGGGTTCCAGCTGTTGGGCTGTCTATGGTCAATGCAACAAACTTTTCTCGTAGGTAATCGGCTAGCTGATCGACGTAGGTGCGCCGCCGGTCCAGGTGAGGGAGCGGGGGAAGCGGGGAAGCCGCCCGGGAGCGATGAAGCGAGGGAGCCGCCCGGGAGCGATGACACCGGTGCAACGCTGCCCTTCTTAGCGGGCGATGACCTCGAAGCCGTTTTGTCAGAAGAACTGGTGTTTTCCCTAGGGTCATTTCGTGACGAATTTCTTACCATGAGCTGATGGAACACCTTCTGTTTCAACTCCAGTGAATTACGTGCGGTCGGTTCGGGTGCA
>JAYUVJ010000200.1:0-2539 GCA_043754155.1 Acidimicrobiia bacterium | reverse complement strand
CAGTCTGGGAAGATCACCTACGCGAAATGAAGCCGGGCAGTTGTTTTTCGAGCAATTAGGGATCATTTAGGCAACGACTGTTTACCTTGGAAGCAAGAGCGGGCTTCGGTATCCTTCACGGTGCCGGGTCGCGTTCCGGATTGAAGTCAACGAAATTGTTTGCGACTTCCATCAGCAACACACGTAGTTCATGCGCCGCATGAACGGCCGCCCGTTGACGAACACTTCGTCATCGCGTTTACCGACCGGAGCATGAGTGTTACCAAAAGCAAGAACGCGTTCGTCCAACAGTGTCGCGGGAATGATGTTGATCCTTTCAATCCTCTCGCCGCTCGTACTCGCCTCACCCGCACGGGCCGACGAAAACAATGTCGAGTTGGAATTTGCAGCTCGCATTAACGAGGCTCGAATCGCTGTGGGATTGCCTGTCCTTTTGGTTCAAACAAAACTGATTGACGAAGCCCGCAGTTGGTCAACCAAAATGCGGGAGTTTTCCGGTCAAAACATAGGACCAGATTGCAAACTCTCGCACAACCCAAGCCTTGCCAATGAAGTGAACCTCGCCTGGAAAACTCTCGGTGAAAACGTCGCCTGTTCCGCTGGTGATCCAGCAGCAACGCATCAGGCACTAATGGAATCGCCCGAGCACCGCCAAAACATTTTGGACCCCAAGTTCGATTCAGTAGGCATTGCTGTAGTGATGACTGGCGCCACAATGTTCGTGACCGAGGTGTTTATGCAATCCGCAAACCCTCCGGTCACCGCAACCAAACACCCAAAAGCCATCAGACTTTCGAAAAAGAAAACCGCACGGCCTCGCCGTAACCGGCAGGCTATAACGAGTTGAGTGCACTGATACCGCGCCATGTGCCATCGGATGAAATCGCGTCTAGCCCAAAGTAAGATTCTCTGTGCGCATAGTACACGGTAGCAACCGGTTTTAACCGACGACGCGTTCTGTGGGATCGAGCAGAAGCAAGCCGTTGTGTGTATTGGAAGTTGGGACGTGGGTAGCCCGATAGGTCTCTGTAACCGTTTCTCCTAGCGCGCCTCGCATGACGAGCCACATAATCATTTCGATGCCTTCGGCTCCGGCTTCGCGCACAAAATCAATATGAGGAATCGCCGCCGCAGCTGTGGGATCGCTCACCAAAAGATCGAGGAAGTGGGCGTCGAATTCAGTGTTGATGAGCCCAGCGCGTTGACCGGAGATTTGATGGGAAAGTCCGCCGGTTCCAAAAACAACCACACGTTCGTTTCCAGGGTAGGTAGCAATAGCCCTACGAATCGCTTCCCCTAAACGCAAACAACGATTGCCGGTGGGCACGGGGTACTGCACCACGTTCACACACAACGGAATCACTTTAAACGGCCACGCCTTGGGCTCGCCGCAGGTAACGGAAAGCGGGACCGTGAGACCGTGGTCAACTTCCATTTCGTGCACGATGGTCAGATCAAATTCGTCGGCTACAAGCGATTCTGCGAGGTGCCACGCCAAATCCGGGTGACCGACGATGTCGGGTACGGGACGTCTACCGAATCCTTCGTCGGCCACCCCAAAATGCTCACCAACACCAATCGCAAACGTTGGCACCAATGCGAGTGAGAATGCGGTGGCGTGATCGTTGTAAACGACGATGGCCACATCGGGTTTTTTCTCGGCAATCCAGTCTTTCATGGGCTGGGTTTTGGCAAAATACGGCTCCCAATAGGCTTCCTTCGTTTTGCCTTTGTCGATGGCCGCACCCACCGCGGGAACATGTGAGCAACCAACACCACCGATGATTTCAGCCACGGCTCACCCGTTCTACTTTGCTGCGATTTCCCTCTATTGGTCGTCCGCCAGCGACCATCATTTCGAGGTATTGCTGTTCGGTAACCCCGGTTTGGAGTGCGGCGAGTTGTTGAAACGTGAGACCGTCACAGGCCGCGAGTTTGAATGTGTAATAAATGTTTCCACCGAGTTCCAACATAGTGATCCACTGTCGATTTCGAATGGCCTGGCGTTGCGGCGGCGTGACCCCAAACCCATCGAGATAGCCGTCTTCATCGGCGCGAAACGCTGTGCGATTTTCTTCCTTGAGTAGCGACATGCAAAACATGTTGAGGGCATAGCCGGCACGGCTTCTGCGTCCGTTGAAAAAGAAGGTACCGGGAACATCTTCAAATGCTTCAAGGACAGCATTACCGTCTGCCAGATCTACCGATTCCACGCGTTTCCCCTTGGTTGAACGACGGCCAGATTAGTACTTGGGCATAGGTCGTGAACGAAGATCTCCGGGCCTTGTTTATTCACCGTCCCAGGTGATTCTGTCGCAACATCCCTAACAGCGATTCCTTGTCGACACTGCCCGTTAACAGGCTGCTTGTTGACAGGATTGTTAACAATCTATGGTGTTCGTTTCACGATTAACATCGCTTCTCAACGCCTGATCCGCCAGCATAAGGAAGTTTCATGATCATCGACAGTCACGGGCACTACACCACCGCCCCCGCCGAACTGCAGAACTACCGCGATGAGCAAACAACTGCACTAAAA
>JAYUVJ010000199.1:0-3923 GCA_043754155.1 Acidimicrobiia bacterium | reverse complement strand
TAGGCCGTCCCTGTGATCCGGCGTTGCGTGGTCTTTACGGATTTCCCATGAGCCCTGATCGCACCACCATGATCGAGTTTGATCCTGAAACTGGCATCGTGCATGAACGTGCTGAGCTGAGGGATCCATCATTGTTGTGGACCCGTCAGCTCTCGGCGCTTGACTACAGCACGGAAGGAATGTCTCGTCCGACTTCGCGGCATTCGGTGTACCACGGGTGGCGGCCCGAAGCGATTACCCGCGAGATGGTTGATCTCTACGGTGACCGGGTCGATCAAACGCTGTGGCCTCGCGAGGAAACACCACCGCTGCTGATGACCGCCTCAATGCCCGACCTTGCGCAGTGCTCCGTCTACGAAATGGCCATGGACGATATGCCAACGTCGCCCATCTTTGTGCCTCGTGGTGGTCCTGCTGCTGTGGGTGCTCCCGATCCGGCTTGCCGGTCGGATGAGAGCGCCAACCGTCCGGGTAACGAAGTTGGCCCGGCGGCATTCAAGGGTGCGAGCAGGTACTCAGGAACCAATCCGGGCGGACACGACGGGTACGTAGTGGTGCCAATTTTGAACGACGGTGGATTCCGTGTCGAAGTGTTCAACGCCGCCAACGTGAGCTCCGGCCCTATCGCAACATTGAGCAAGCCCGGCATGATTGTCCCGTTTGTGCTCCATTCAGCCTGGATGCCGCGTGCAGTTCCCGTCGACAAAAGCGTGGTTGCCCGGCTCAAATTCAGTGACGAACTCGACCGAGTCCACGAACTCCCCGACGACCTCGCCCAATGCGCCCGCGACGTTGCCCTCGACCTCGAATCTGGCGTGGCGATGTAGCTCAGCCCGTGGGCGAGCATTGGGGTCCAGAACGAATTCTGATGTCGCTCTTGATGCACAGTTTTCGGGATGCTACAATTGCGACATGAGCAAATTGGCAACGCGGGATCGTAAGACCGGGAAGTCTGAGCTGCTGTCTTCGGAAGCCGTCGACGGCGGAGAGCTTGAACGGGCGTTGTCGGAGCTTCAACTAGCGCCCGAATCCATGGGCCAGATTCTTGGTGTGCTTAACGTTTTGCTTGATGTTCGTGCAAGCACGGTCGGGGAACAACGCGCCGAATTGCTTAAGGCCATGATGCTGCACGGCATCGACCCTGTGCCATCGGCGAGCGTTGCCCAGGCGCAACGTTTGGCTCGACAAAGAGAACGGTTGCTGGCCAGCGGCGCCTATTCGATGAAGGCATTGGCAGCGCTGCGTGGCGATGACAAAGTTGGAACTACCCGAACCTGGGTTGCGCGTAAACGGGCCACCCAACAAATGATCACGGTCAACTATGACGCTGAAGTGTTCGCACCAGTATTTCAATTCACCGAAGAGGGCGAGTTGCAAGCAGGAGTCGGTGAGGTGCTGAAGGTTCTAGAGCCAGTGGAGTTGGGAACGTGGGCCACCTGGTCGTGGTTTGAATCTGCAAGTACTTGGCTTGGTGGACAGTCGCCAACATCGCTGCTGCAAACAGAACTTCAACGGGTTGTTCGAGCAGCGCAACGTTTCGTTTCTAACGCCAACATCGTCCAGTAAATTCTGACCTCACGAACCCTGTCGGAGAGACTCTGAGCTGACTGCCAATGAGCTGCCAATGAGCTGCCAGCGAATAGGCCAATGCACAAGAGGCCCAAAAACTTTGGGTGCAAAACGAACGGGAGGGCGATCCTTACCAATGTTGTTAGCTGATGGGCGATCTCTTCATTGGTTTCTGCGTCTCGCTGTTGACCTTGGAGCAATTGGAGCAATTGGAGCAATCCGAGTGGGTGCACAGATTTTGGGCGCGTCATGACCGCTCCCGATTGCCCAAATTCATCGGACTGTCCTGTTCCAAACCCACCGGGCGAAACCGGAATTCCGGGAGGGTCGCGCCGCCGATCCAAGCAAAAACTCATTGGCGGTTTCCCCACGGTGCAGTGGAAATCCGGCCGTATCGTGTGCCGTGGATACCAACTCAAATGGGGGTACGACAGCTTCAATCCCGGTTTTGGCGACACTCGATTTGCGCCGATCGTTTCGAGCGAAGGAGTAAGTGTACCTACCATCTATCTGGGTGAAAATGAAACTGCAGTGCTACTGGAATCCGTGTTTCACGATGTGCATCACAGCCTCGCTGGAGGACAAATCTACGAAGCAATTGTTCGTACTTGGGCTGTCGCCTATGTCGAGCTTCCAGTAGATCTCACTCTGGTTGACCTTCGTAATTCGTCGCTGACGGATCGGGGTTTGACTCGCGAGCAATTGGCAGCAACCACGGCCGAGCATTATCCGTGCACTCGGCAATGGGCCGCTTGGTTTCATCAGCAAGGCGCCGACGGTTTGGTTTGGCACTCCCGGCAGTCTGAACTCCATCTCTCTCGGCTAAAGGGACGGTCGGAAATCGAAGGATCGGCGAAGGAACACGAACTGGAAGTTTGCGTCCTTTTTGGTGATCGTGTGCCTTCAAATCCTGGGAGCTATCCGTTGATTGGATCTGGGGTCCGCAACCTCATCGAGGGCCAGGGCCGGATACTTCTTGATCAACTGGCCGAACAACTCGGCGCCCGCATCGAATGGGCCTACTAACGCTTTGTTCACTCAGGAACCTCGTAAAGCTGATGTTTTGCTCAGGTTTTGGTGAGTAGGCGTGGTTTGCGGGAAACTGGCGGGGTGACTGACACAATTGCCCCTATCGACCTTGCGAACGTTGAAACTTCGGTTGACGCTGATGCAACGATTGTGAATGCCGCGATCGATAGTTTGCTTGCCCAAATAGACCCAAAAACCGTCGACAACGTGACGTTTCGAGGCGCCCGTTATGACCTCGGGTTGGCTTGGGTGCACTTTCCAAAGGGGTTTGGTGGGTTGGGCCTGCGTCCGGAGTTCAACAAGCTGATCGAATCTCGTTTGCGCAAAGCCGGGGCGCATGCGCAGGAACCGGGCACGTTTTTCATCGCGCTGGCCGGCCCCACGATCTTGACCCACGGCAACGATGAGCAACGCCACCGTTTTCTTCGCCCGATGTTTACCGGCGAGCACGTTTGGTGTCAGCTGTTCTCCGAGCCAGGCGCCGGATCCGATCTGGCGGGGTTGGCTTGCAAAGCGGTTCGTGACGGTGACGAATGGATTGTGAACGGCCAAAAGGTTTGGAACACGCTTGCCCACATTGCGAGTTGGGGCATGCTCGTAACCCGCACCGATCCCGACGCACCCAAGCACAAAGGGATGACGTACTTCGCAGTTGACATGCATTCGCCCGGGGTTGAAGTTCGTCCGCTGTATCAAATCACTGGCGAAGCAGAATTCAACGAGGTGTACTTCACCGACGCTCGTATTCCTGATGCGAACCGTATTGGTGCCGTCGGTGAAGGATGGCGTGCATCTCTAACTACACTTATGAATGAGCGCACCGCAATTGGTGGCGGCGGAACTGGAGTGGTGAAGAAGGGCGGCTTGGCGACCGAACTCGTGAAGATCTGGCAAGACATAGCCGTGGCCGACCGTGATCCAGCGAAAAAGGATCAGCTCATGAAGCTATGGGTGCGTGGCGAAGTTGGACGCTTAACCAATATGCGCGCTTCGGAAAAAGCTCGTACGGGAAATCCTGGGCCTGAAGGGTCGGTGGCCAAATTGGTTTTTGCCGAATTGAACAAGGCCGTAATGGAATTCGCACTGCACCTTCTTGGCCCAGCCGGTCAAGTTGGTTACGACTACACGCCGCGCCGCCCAACCGCTCCCGATGTCGACGGGGCTGCTGGCGGAGTTCGACATGGATTCCTACGTGTACGTGCTAACTCAATCGAAGGTGGCACTTCGGAAATCATGCGCAACATTTTGGGTGAGCAAGTCCTCGGCCTCCCCGGCGAACCTCGCCTCGACAAAACCGGCCCCTGGTCAAAGGTTCCCCGCAACTA
>JAYUVJ010000198.1:0-4036 GCA_043754155.1 Acidimicrobiia bacterium | reverse complement strand
TCGCGGCGGCTTCATTGATCTCACCGAGCAAATCCGGCAAGAAGACCGCTCGTTTTGCGGCATCAATGAATCGTTCATCCACAATCCATTCCGGACGATCCAGCGCTATAGCAAAACCGTCCCACGGTGGAAGAGCCGGGCTACACGCAATCTCCCCACCGTCGCTTCCCTGGATTACTAGCAAAGCCGCCGACGGAAGTTGGATGAAATGTGACGGAATTACTTTCGGGTCTACAGCCGGATTCACTTCGGTGAAACGTGGCCCCATAGCGTCAGACCATTGGAAGTGCAGCCCAGCACCGAGCATGGGTACGTCAACTCGTTGCCCCAAACCAGTTCGTTCGCGCACATACAGTGCTGCCAGAATGCCTTGCACCGTGGCCTGGGCCGTGGTCTTATCTACCAAAACTTGGCTGATCAGTGAGGCCCGTCCGGTAGTGATATTTCGCTGGTAGTCCACCATGCCAATACGAGCCTGAATCACGTAGTCATACACCGGCTGATCCATATCAGGGCCTTCTGTTCCCAAGCCTGAGATGGCGGCGTAGATGAGACGCGGATTGCGTTTTGCCAAGTCTTCATAGTTGAGCCCAATACCATCGGGTTTCCCTGGACGCATGTTGTGGAGAAACACGTCGGCCCCACAAACGAGATCCTCCAAAACAGCTCGACCTTCGCTGGTACTCCCGTTGATGGAGACAAATCGTTTGCCGCGATTGAGCGCGTAGAACACGGTGCTGAGACCGTGTGGTCCTTGGGTCGAGTTACGAATAAGGTCGGGCCGATCATGGCTTTCAACCTTGATCACATCGGCGCCTAACTCCGCCAACAACACACCAGCAAGCGGCCCTGAGTAGATACTGGTGATCTCTACAACGCGAATCCCCGCCAGGGGTGCGGCACCTCGAATAGCAATTACTTGATCGACGCTGTTATCGACGCTGTGATCGACGCTGTGCTCTTTGCTCACTGATTCGGAGAGATCCATAGGACGTCACAGTACCTATGCCCACGCAAATTCCCAAGTAGCAAAGAACACTTGGGCGGACGCTGCGCAAAGCACCCTGGGCGCAGCTCAGCTTTGCCCCGAGGCGGACGCTTTGCGTTTGTATCCGATCAGCACTTAGGGTGCAGCTTTATCGCTTTGGAACAAAGGATTGCCATGCCTAACGCCCCTTTCACGCTCCCAGGCCAAATCGGAACTCCGGGAATGGTCATACGCGATGACCCTCGTGCCGACCCCCGAATGATTGCTGCAATGGCAGCCATGGGAATGGACGGAGCGCCGCCGGAATCACCGATTAATGCCAACGGTCCACTTGATCAGCTGCTCCAGTACTGCGAGCTCTCTGAAGCTGGTTTTAGCCAATTAGGAGCTGTCCTGAGTGCCAATGCCGCCCCCATCCAAGGTGTCGGTTCACGCACCGAGGTGATTCAAGGCGTCGACGGAAACAGCATCAATCTGTACATCCATCGCCCCGCCGCTACCACTGGCGATTTGCCCTGCGTCTTACACATTCACGGTGGTGGCATGGTCATTCTCGAAGCAGCCAATGCAGGATACGTGCGCTGGAGGGACGAACTAGCCGCGACGGGTTTGATCGTGGTTGGCGTGGAATTTCGCAATGGTGGTGGAAAGCTTGGCCCGCATCCCTTCCCAGCCGGTCTCGACGACTGCACCTCAGCGTTGCAGTGGGTTGCCGATAACAAAGCGCGCTTAGGGATTTCCAAGGTCATCGTTTCCGGAGAATCCGGTGGCGGCAACCTCACCATCGCCACAACACTGAAAGCAAGCAAAGAAGGCCGAATCCACCAAATCGACGGCGTGTATGCCCAGTGCCCTTATATTTCGGGCGCTTATGATCCCAAGGCACCTGAGCTGCAATCGTTGACGGAAAATGATGGGTACTTTCTCGGATCCGATGCTATGGCTATTATGGCCAAGGTCTATGACCCCAACGGGGCCAACACCACGAACCCTCTGGCCTGGCCGTATTACGCCAGTGTTGACGATCTTCGCAGCCTACCTCCGCATGTCATCTCGGTCAACGATCTCGATCCACTCCGCGATGAGGGCTTGGCGTTCTACCGAAAACTTTTGGCCGCTGGCGTGGCAGCAGTTGGACGCACCGTTCAGGGGACCTGTCACGCCGGCGACTGCATCTTCCGCGACGCCATGCCCGAGGTCTATCTCTCAACGATCCATTCGATCAAAAGCTTCGCCGATTCTCTGTAACCCAAGCAACTAACTGTTGAATCGCTCGCTCCAGCCCGCGCCCTCGCCTTGCCGCTCGACATGACGCTGTGACGGAACCGGTCAAAGGTTTTCCACTCATTTCTCGAATCGATTCTCGGGCCCGACGGTGCCATGATCGAAGCATGGATCTCAATTCGCTGCAGGCGGTCATCTACGAGAAGGAAGGCGCAGTTGCCCGGATCATTTTGAATCGTCCGGAGCGTGCCAATTCGCAGGATTCGCCCATGGCCAACGAGGTTGAGTTCTGCCTCAAGGACGCCGAAAAGGATTACAACATCAAAGTCGTCATTCTCAAGGCCAACGGGAAAGGATTCTCCTCCGGACATGCGGTCGCTGAGGGGCCAATGGCCTTTCCCGAATTCGCCGAAGCTGCCGAAGCTGGTCATCCTTGGAAGGGCCAAGCCGATTTGTTCCTTTGGCCGGTGCTGCACCTTTGGGAGTTCACCAAGCCAACCATCAGTGCAGTCCACGGATATGCTATCGGCGGCGGAACCTACTTTGCGCTTCTCCCCGACATTGTTATCGCTGCCGACGACGCATACTTCCAAATGCCGCTAGTCCAGGGGTTGGGCTTTCCTGGTGGCGAAACCATGATGGAGCCATGGTTGTTCATGAACTACCACCGAACCTATGAGTACTTATATCTCGCCCAAACCGTAAACGCCGAGGAAGCCTTGCGTATGGGTATGGTCAACCGTGTGGTTCCACGTGCTGAGCTCGAAGACACCGTCGAACTGTTGGCCCGCCAAATAGCTCAGGCGCCCCTGTCGACGTTGATGGGTACTAAGGCCCTCGTGAAGCAGTCGTGGGAACTCATGGGTCTACGCAGCCACTGGCAGATGTCGCTCACCATGATGGAACTCGTAGGCAAAGCCGGCGACGTTGCCGCATGGCGCAATGAAAACATGGCGAGAGGCTACGGCGCACCCCGACAAGTAGCCGCCAAACGTTTCGCCGAAGTCGCCGCCCAATTCAAACACGAGCGATCCTTACCCACCACCGAGTAGGTGTTTCCCAACACACATTTCCATGACCACAATGGGGTTTGGAGTGCGGTCGATTTGCCCGTTATTAACAGGTCTTTCGACCCGACTCCATTTGGAACGATGTACAAGATCAGAGAACTAAAGCCGGGCAAGCAGCATGGCCGCGAGTTGAGTGGGCTCGCTCATCATGGCGTTGTGGCAGGTATCGATTTCGATCACTTCGTTTACGTTGCCCAGATTGGCGATGAACTCTCGTTGCGAGGCGGGCTTGAGTGAATTGTCGTGCTTGGTGATGATCCACGTTGTGTCGATATCGGGCATGGCCGATCGGTCGACGGGTTCGCGAGTGAGCGCGGCACTCTCGGAAACAAGTCCGGCAACAACTTGTGTCTTTTGTGCATCGGTCATGCCGTTGGCGAACATCCATTTAGCGATGGGGCCGGGCATGGGTTTGCTGACCTTTTGAAAACGGCCAAGAATTTCCGCAAACCAACTGACCGGTGGCTTCAGTGTGGACATCACGTTTTTGCCTTGGGCCGGGACACAGCACGCGAGGTACACCATGTGGCTCACGCGTCCCGCGCCAAGCAGAGTGGCTGCCGCAGGCAAACTTAATCCCGCCATCGAGTGGCCAACCAACATCACCTTTCCGGCACCAGCCTCCTCGATCTGGCGCACGACACTACGCGCGCATTGATCAATGGTGAGCGTCGCTAGATCGCCCGGTTCGCCTCGTCGCCCGGGAAGATCCACCGAAAGCGTAGAAACCGCCGGGTTGACAGCCGCTATCGCA
>JAYUVJ010000197.1:0-2950 GCA_043754155.1 Acidimicrobiia bacterium | reverse complement strand
CCACCGAGGGATACGTTCTTGGCGATCCGCTCGATCCGTCCACGACACTTGGTCCGATGGTTCGTGGTCGTGCCGCCGATGAAGTACGTGCGCAGATTGCCAGTGCACTTAGTGCCGGTGCTCGCCAGGTGGTGGACCTCAGCAAATTTGCGCCCGATGTCCCCGGTTCACCGTATTTGGCTCCGCAGATCCTGGTCGACGTAAACCATTCGATGGCCGTGATGACGGAAGAATCCTTTGGTCCGGTTCTGGGCATTATGGCTGTCGATTCCGACGACGAAGCCATTGCCCTAATGAACGATTCTCCCTACGGCTTGACGGCCTCAATCTGGACGTCGGATCTTGATGCTGCGCGAACCATAGGTGCACAGATCGATACCGGTACCGTATTCGTGAACCGTGCCGATTACCTCGACCCTGCCCTGGCCTGGACTGGCGTGAAGGACACCGGCAAAGGGGTAACGCTCTCAGCCCTGGGTTACGCCAACCTCACCCGCCCCAAATCTTTCCACCTCCGCCACGTTTTGTAGCAAGTTCCTCTCATGAGTCTGGCAAAGTGCCCTTACGTGGGCCCGAATCTGAAGCGTTTCTGGCCGAGGCGGGCAGGCACAAGTTTGGCTAAGGCTGGCGGCGTCGAGTTGGGAGATGGTGGGTCGCGCCCGCCACCAGAAGCCACCCATGACCAATCGGGAACGCCGACACTAACCCGTCGCATACAAGAGTAGAACATTGGCAGAAACTGTCTGATGGAAGTGGTTGTTAGAGGGTGGCGCCCTTGAGCCCGTGGATGAAAGTGCACGCTTGTGTGCCGATCTGCACGCGCTTATGGCTACACAAGCGTGCACTTTCGCGCACGCGCTCTCGTGCAGCCGCGGTAGTAGTCAACTTCCAGCGGAGCGCTACGCCTAGCCGGTGATTTTCAGGGGAAGGTTGGCGAAGGTGCGGAGGGTGTTGTTGTAGCGCCGGGTTGGTTCGGCGGCCAGTTCGAGGGTGTGAGCTTGTTGGGCAAGTGCGCGCAGTACCGCTTCGCCTTCCATGCGGGCCACAACCTGACCGACGCAGACGTGAATACCGAATCCATATCCCACGTGGCCAATGGTGCGCCGGGTGATGTCGTAGGTGTCGGGATTGGGAAATTTCCGTTCGTCACGATTGGCTCCGGCCATGAGCAACAGCACCTTTTCGCTTGCGCACATCTTTACGCCGCCGAGTTCGGTTTCGCGTGTGGTGGTGCGGAAGAACGTTTGGATGGGCCCTTCGAATCGGATGGCTTCTTCGAATGCTGCTCGGGCCAGGGAGGGATCGTTGCGAAGTGCCGCCCACTGCGATGGATTGGTAGCTAGGCAGTACAACGCAGCGGTAAGTGCACTTACGGTAGTGTCGACGCCGGCGGAAAGAAACGATCTGAGGAGAAGCCCCGCCTCGTCTTCGGTCACTTCACCACGGTCGGCGGCTTCATAGATTTGCGCGCCAAGGCCATCGGGAGTTAGCGCCGCACGCGCGCATTGGGCCATAATCCAGCTGCGGGTGACATCGATATTGAGCATGCCTTGATCGAAGAATTCGTTGCGTGGCCCAAAGGAATTGAAGACCATGTTTCCGTAAGCCAGTAGGTGGTGACGGTCGTGAGGGGTTACGCCAACTGCATCGGGAAATACTTTGAGCGGGTAGGCCTCGGAGAGTTTGGTAATCCCATCAACCGTTCCGGCATTCACGAGCGAAGCGACCATGGTTTCAGCATCACGATCGAACACTTCCTGCATAGCTTTCACGTTCACCGGCGAAAGCACGTCGGCCAAAACTTTGCGTGCCTTGGTGTGATCTGGTGGATCGGCTTCCAAAATGATGCTCGGTGGACGCCACGGTGCCTCTTTGCGGAAATCGCTCAACCCCACGCCCGCGCCGGAGCAAAACGTTTCGTGGTCGCGAAATACCGTCGTGATGTCGGCATGACCAGCCACACCCCAAATTCCGTATTTGGAGAGCCACGCCGCGGAACCGGCATCACGAATGGCAGCAAGATGGGGCCAGGGGTCGTCGAAGTACTCACGCGAAAACGGATCGATGTCGAGGGACACGACGTTGCTGGCCAAGTTTGCTGAAGTGCCTTCAGACATAGTTCGATCTCCATTTCGGGGTTTCCCAGGTTTGTACACCCGCGACCAAATTCCCTACCAAGCTACCAAGCTACGAATCACGAATCACGAATCCGATTTCGATTTCGATTTCGATTTCGATTTGCCAACGCACGGTAGTTGTTGTCGAAGAAATAGGGGCAGAATGTCAAGCATGCTCCTTAATCCGTTTGGTTCCACAGGTCACCAGTCGTCGCGTCTGATTTTTGGAGCGGCCGCTTTGGGAAGTGCCAGCCAGGAAGTTGCCGACCGAATTGTGGCCCAGGTAGTAGCGGCAGGAATCAATCACTTTGATACAGCTGCCTCGTATGGGGATTCCGAACTTCGGCTTGCACCCTTTTTGGCCGATAACCGCAGCACCGTATTTCTCGCCACGAAAACCGGGGAGCGAACGGGTGCGGAAGCCAGAAAGGAATTGGAGCGATCATTGACTCGCCTTGGTGTTGATCAGATCGATTTGATCCAGTTGCACAATCTGGTAGAAAACGAAGAATGGGCATTGGCTCACGGTCCCGGCGGCGTGGTTGAGGCTATGGCTCAGGCTCGCGACGAAGGGCTCGTCCGTTTTATTGGGATTACTGGTCACGGCTTGCGAATACCTGGCATGCACGTGCGAAGTCTCACGGAGTTTCCCTTCGATTCGGTCTTGTTTCCTTACAATCATGCGCTCCTCGGGCTTGATGGTTACCGGGCTGATGTGGAGGCCCTTCTTGCGGCGTGTGGCGCACGTAATGTGGCTACGCAAACCATAAAGTCGGTAGCACGTCGCCGTTGGACGGATGATACTGAACGCCATTTCTCTTGGTACGAGCCAT
>JAYUVJ010000196.1:0-4685 GCA_043754155.1 Acidimicrobiia bacterium | reverse complement strand
CGAAACCCCCAACCCGTACGAGCGAGCGACAATCGATTCCCCCGAGCCGTTACAGCCAAGTTCGGGGGTGGGTCGTTCGTTCCGAGATCCCGTAGGAGTACTGAGCTTCGCCGTCCTTTTTATCGGCACCCTCATCGTGTTTTGGAAAATGCACGGTATGAAGTTGCCCAGCGAGATCAGCCGTGAAAAAGCGCAGGCATTGGGTAAGGCGGTAAAAGGTCCTGATCTCATGACCTCGATTCTTGATTGGATTCGCCCCTGGCTTTGGGGTCGCGGCGACATGCTGAAGCCCTCAACCGCTACAGGTGGCGACATGGGTGCGCACGTGTGGTCGGCCGATTTTGTCGCCCGCGGTTTGTTCCCCAAAGGTCGCCTGACCGGGTGGTCAGACGACTGGATGTTCGGCATCCCCGTCCTGAACTTTTACTTCCCGCTCCCCACCCTCGTAATCGCTGCGCTTGGCAAGATCATCGGTGCAGGCGTGGCCTTCAAATTAATAACCGCACTTGGCATTTTGACGCTTCCCGCCGCGTCGTGGGCTTCAGGCCGATTTGCCAAACTCCCTCGCCCAATTCCCACCTTGATGGGGCTAGCAGCATTCATTTTTCTCTTTGGACGCAACTACGACTTGTTCATCTACGGCGGCAACATTTTGTCGACGATGGCTGGGGAGTTTTCGTTCTCTATTTCACTTTCCCTCGCCGTACTTTTTCTGGGAATGTACGTACACGTATTACGCACCGGCGAGCACCGCGGTCGTACGGCTGTAGTCCTTGCCTGCACCGGTTTATGCCACCTTCTTCCCACGATGTGGGCCGGGGCCACCGCGCTCCTACTAACTTTGGCTTTTCTCGACGGAACCAAGCTCAAACTACGCAACGCCAGTAAATTCTTTGCCATCCTCGGCGGAGCTGTTGCCCTTGCGGTAGTGGTTGTTTTGGTAAGCGATCTACAGCACGCCATTGTGGTTGTGGGCGCGGCAATGTTTGCCTTAGCCGTAATCGATCAGTTTGCTTCCAGCCGCGGACTCAATCCTTGGACGTTCAACCTTCCCCAACTACGCGACGCTCTGCTTACCTTAGGTTGCGGCGGAGCGCTGGCAGGATTTTGGATCGTACCGTTTTACAAAAATATTCCGTACACAAACGATATGGGATGGGAAAAATCAATCCGGTACGTGAAGTTCTTGTTCCCGTTCTGGCAAGGCAAGGGCAACAAACCGCCTGCTGACTCGCAGATAATCGCCGTGGTGATGATCTTCGCCGCCATCGCTGCGCTCGCAGCGTTTGGTTCTTTGGCCCGAGCGATGATTAACCGAGCTAAATTCCACGGTGCCTGGACCCCGTTTGCTGGGCCGCTTTCCGTCATAGTGAGCACACTGTTTGGTCTGGCCCTCGGCCTTAACAAGGGTACATGGCAGGCCGGAGCTTTAGGCCTGTGCGCCGGGTTGATTTTGTCGTTCGTAGTGATGATCATTTTGGCCGAACCTACATGGTGGCAAAAGATTGCCTTGGCGGTTCCCGTGGGCATTCTCGGTTTTTGCACCGCAATGTTTTGGGGTTACACCAAGACCACCAAGACCGTAGTAAACGGGGCCGAAACGATTTCAAAGAGCAACTCGAACGGGCCGGCGTGGATCGTGTTAGCTGGAGCGCTGTGCATCATTACGTTGTTGATTTTGGCGGCGGTAAATAACCTCAGCTTTGAACGGTGGGGTGTGGCTTGGGGCTCAATGATCGCAGCATGTGCGGCGTTGTTTGTGTTGGCCCCACAGTTTCGGTTGTGGAATGCACGCGTCCTTCCTTTCTGGTTCGCCTCATTGTGCCTCTATGGGGCTTACGGGGCAGCGAAAGCCGCCAATGGTATCTCCCAAGCTGCTCGTTGGTATGGCGAGCCTCATCGGGCATTCCCGCACGCTTCAAAATGGGGTATTGCAGCTGCAGCCGCCTACGTGTTCGTTGCGGTCGGCCTTCCCCTCAACCTGGTACCCAATGGCTTGCCGATCACCAAGGTCAACAAAGGGGCAATTGGTTTGCAGCTTGCCGGCAAAACTACTGATTCCAGCCAGACAACGGGATGGTCGGGGTACAACTACAAAGGTTACGAAGGGCAAGGTCCGTGGAAGGAATACAAAGCACTCATGGACGAGGCCAAACGCGTTGGTAAAGAGAATGGCTGCGGACGGGCCATCTACGAATACGAGGACACCAAACTGGGTTCCTTCGGCACAACGCTTTCGCCTATGTTGTTGCCGTTTTGGACCAAGGGTTGCATTGGCTCTGTAGAAGGCGTGTACTTCGAGTCATCGGCTTCGATGCCGTATCACTGGCTCAACGCCGCGCTTGTTACTGCACCAACCACCAACGACGATAAAGGTGTCAAGAAGTATTCGGGCCCTTCGAATCCGCAACGTGATTTGCCTTATGCCTCGTTTGACTTGGCGCGCGGTGTCAAGAAACTCCAAGCCGGCGGGGTGCGTTACTACCTTGCCCTGACCGAGATTGCCAAGACCGCTGCCGCTTCAATCCCAGAATTGAAAAAGGTCGGCGAATCCGGGGTCTTTGTCTTCTACGAGATCGCCAACTCTGAATTGGTAAGCCCACTTAGCGAAGAGCCGGTGAAGATCACCGGAATCGATGATGATCAGTACGGCGGTTGGCTTGACGTTGAGGTCGATCAGTACAACAATCCCGACCAGTACCCTCAGACCCTGGTGTGGGCCGGTCCAAAAGAATGGTCAACGATGAGGGCCACGGTAAAGCACCCCGAGAACACGCGAACGTTCGGTGCAGGCGTCTCGAAGGTGTCCACGGTAGTTCGCAAGCAACAACAACCCGTTGTGGTTTCCAACATCAAAAAAAACAACGTAGACATATCATTTACGGTCGACAAAATTGGCGTGCCGGTGTTGGTGAAAACCAGTTTCTTCCCCAACTGGACGGCATCGGGCGCCAAGGGTCCCTACCGGTCGATGCCCAACTTTATGGTGGTAATTCCAACTTCCAACAACGTCAAACTGCACTACGGCTATTCGGGTGCCGATGAAGTTGGGTACCTTGCGACGTTTACCGCTATGGCTGGGGTAGTGCTGTTGCATCGCACCCGTCGACGCCGGACCTTTGGAGTAATCGACGAACTCGACCGCGTTCACGCCACCGACTTGGGCCTTCACGAGTCGGCGAGTGACACCGAAGTGGCTGAAGAAGCGGAAGTAGCGGAAGTAGCGGAAGTACCGAAGGGTGCGTCCTCTAATAGTTCTGAGGTCAATGGTGTTGTGGTTGCCCCGTCGCCCAAGGCCCCTGCTTGGTCATCAGATCCGCTCACTACTCCACCGCCAGCAAATGTCTCCGCGACCAGCGTCGCTACTACCAGCGTCGCTACTACGACCGTCGCTGATTCAACGGTCAGTGCAACAACGACGGGCACCGACAACGTAACTCCAAGTACTGCCTTGGATATTTGCGACGACGGCAACCACACCGCAGCGAGCCATGAACCTGCCAAACCGTGACCACACAGTAACCGGTAGGGGAAGCCGGTCAGGGTTCGTTCTGCTGGGCCTGATCACCGTGTTGCTATTGATGTGGTTGCGTATTGATTTAGTGCTCAGCAACACCACGCCGACAGGTGGTGACAACGGAGGACATCTTTGGACTGCCGATTACGCCCGACGCGAGCTACTTCCCCATCTGCGAATCATCGGTTGGTCCAATGACTGGTTCGCGGGCGTTCCCGTTCTCAACTTCTACTTCCCCCTACCCACTTGGCTGATTGTCGGCTTGGGCACGGTTTTGCCGTACAACATTGCCTACAAGATCGTCACGATTCTCGGCATTGTTTCCCTACCATTTTCCGCTGCGTTTATGGGTCGCAGCGCCGGGCTCAGCAGAAACCGTTCTCTCTTCCTCGCCTATTCGGTATTGCCGTTCCTATTGGCCCGACATTTTCGGATTCTTGGTGGAAACATCATGTCGACGATGGCTGGCGAGTTCGCGTTTTCTCTTTCGCTTTCCCTCGTAGTTATCTATGCAGGCTTACTACTGAAGCTCTTGCGGACAGGAAAGGGGCGAGGGCGAACCGCAGTGGTTTTAGCGTGCGCTGGGCTCTCCCATATCGTCCCCACAATTGGTGCTCTTTTATTCACAGCAGCGGCTCTGATCGCTCAGCTTCGTCGTTCGCAGATCCGTCGACAAATTGCCGATGTTGTGGTGGCAGGATCAATCGGTGGAGGACTCGCAGCATTTTGGATCGTGCCGTTCGCTGCGAATCTCTCCTACACAAACTCCATGGACTACGAACGAGTCACCAAGTTCTTGAAGGTGCTCTTTCCCTTTTTCAAAGATTCGGCGACGTTACATACTCCCGCAGATTCCGTCGGTCTGGCCTGTGTGGCGTTGATCCTCACCGCGATTGCGTTGGTGTTTGCCGTTATTCGTCGAGACCGATTCATAGCCACGTGGATACTCGCCATGTCCTTCACCGGGCTCGCATTCCGAGTCGCCCCGCAAGGCGCAATGTGGAACATTCGTCTCCTCCCGATTTGGTTCTTTTGCGCCTACCTGCTCGCCGGCCAAGGGCTCCTACTGCTATACGAATCCATCGTTGACGGCTTCGCTAGCCGTAACGATCGCCGCAACGCTGTTCAAACTTCCTGGGACAGACCTGAAGTGGAACAACTTGCTTTC
>JAYUVJ010000195.1:0-4115 GCA_043754155.1 Acidimicrobiia bacterium | reverse complement strand
GTGACCGCCTGGGCATGTTCGGCCGACAACAACTTTGTGAGGTTGCCCTCAGGCCCAGGCCCGGCGCCAATCACGGCACGAAGCGCGCCACGAATATTCAATAAGCGCATGGAGTGTTCCTGGGCAATTAACGCGGCGGCACGTTGACGAAGTTTTTGATCACCCGGCACATAGGACGCAATCAGCTCGAACAGCTGAGCAGCAGGAAGCGAATTTCTTGACCCGGCACCAATGCTTACGCGCTCATTGCCAAGCGTGGCGCGAGCAACCGTCCAACCCTGACCAACCGGCCCAACCACATCGTCATCGGGTACGAAAACATCGTCGAAGAACACTTCGTTGAACAGTGACTCGCCAGTGATTTCTCTAAGCGGACGAATTTCAACGCCCGGTGCTTTGAGATCAATAACCATCATGGTTACGCCTTGATGCTTGGGGCCATCGAAATCGGTTCGTACTGTTGCAAAACCTTTTTGGCATTCCATCGCTGCACTGGTCCAAACCTTTTGACCAGTGACCTTCCAGCCCCCATCAACGCGAACGCCGCGAGTTTTGATAGCGGCCGCATCGGAACCGGCATCGGGTTCGGAGAACAACTGGGCCCATTGTGCTTTGCCGCGTAGCGCGTCGTCGGCCCAATGGGCGATTTGATCCTCGGTGCCGTGCTGGAGAATGGTGAGCATATTCCAGCCGGTGATGCCCATATTTGGTACGGGTACCGAGGCGAACTCTTCCTCGATGACGAGTTGCTCGATGGCCCCAGCCGCTCGACCGTAGGGCTTGGCCCAGTGGGGAACGAGGTAACCGGAGTCGACGAGATGATCGCGGCGTTGGGCCTCGGGGAGCGCGTGGAACTTGGCTGCGGCTTCACGCGCTGGTCGCCGGAACGCTTCGGCCTCAGCGGGTAGGTCAAGTCCGAAGTGCCGTTCAACCCCTGCCTCGAGTGCGTTAGCAATCGCTGTTTCTGCTTGCGATGCGGTGGAGTATGCAACCGAGAGGGATTGTGCTCGGCGAAGGTAGAGGTGGGCATCGTGTTCCCAGGTGAAGCCAATACCACCATGCAGCTGAATGTTCTTGCGCGCACATGCTATGTACGCATTGATTGCCAAGACGCTTGCCTCAGCTGCGGCGAGGTCGGCCTGATCGCTCTTTGCTGGGTCAGTAGTTAGCGCATGGCGTGCCGCATCCCATGTGGACGCGGTAGCCAATTCAATCTGTACAAACATGTTTGCAGCGTGGTGCTTGACCGCTTGGAAGGTAGCGATGGGTCGGCCGAACTGCACGCGAACTTTGGCGTACTCAACAGCTGCATCGAGACAGGCACGGGCTCCACCAATGGCGTCGGCTGCTACAAGAACGCGTGCGACACGAACGGCAAGTTCACGGGCGCCGGGCAGGATTGCGTCGTCGGATACTTTTACTGCGTCACATAATACGCGCGCATAGCGAAGTGTTGGATCAAGCGATTTCGTTGGGGTCACCGTAATGCCAACGGCGGATCGATCAACAACTACGAGACCGTCGCCTACAGCCAGAAGAAGAACATTGGCCAAACTTGCACCGAGGACCACGCCTGCATCCCCATCGAGTACCCCACCCTGAAGCGTCAAACCGGTGCCAAGTCCAACGGCACCAATGGATGATCCTGCGCTGAGAGCACTGATGTTCGCAGCAATTGTGGCGTTGGGTGGGCCAGGGTTGGACAATACTGCCGCACAGAGAACGCTAGGGAGGAACGGGATCGGTGCGACAACGCGACCCAGCTGTTCTTGAACTACACACAGTTCTTCAAGGCCGTAACCCTGCCCGCCGAGTGCCTCGGGAACATGAAGACCAGTCCAGCCCAAAGCAGCCAATTCAGACCAAAATGGGGCGTTTGCATCGTCGGCCCGGTCAAGGGTGGCTCGCGCAGCGCCAAGCGAATCGTGACGTTGGAGGAAGGAACGTGCTACTTCAGCGAGAGCTATGTGGTCATCAGAAATTGGTAACGGCATTCCTAAATCCTCGCCTTAACTTGACAACTACGTCAAGTTGGGCGAAACGGAACGCGTTTATGGAAGACAATAAAGGGCTGGCTTTGCGCTGACGGTCCCGAATGGATCAACCTTGAGCCTTGCTAACTCGCCCCTGGTCGCCGTAGAAAGTTGCGCTTCTGTTCATGAATACCAATTTGTTTTCACTCGACCGCATCGACGATGGGCCCTTGTTTCGTTGGACACCCTCGCCTATTTTGCTGACGCCTGCGGGAACACTGCAAGGTGGCGCAGGGTTAGGTGCGGCGATTTCGGCAATGCAGATCGTCTCTGGGCGGCCGGTGATTTGGGCGACGGCGCAATACCTCGCATTCGCGCTAGGGAATGCGCCGGTCGAACTCGAAGTAACGATCGAAGTTTCCGGGCACAACACTACTCAAGCCCGCTGTGTTGTGAGCCGCGATGGCAAAGAGATCCTCACTGCACACAGTGCGTTGGGCTCTCGCGACTTCGATGTGGAAGACGTGTGGTGTGCGCCTCCTGCGGTCCCGGCCCCGGAAGATTGTCCGGAGTACCGATTTGTTGCCAACCGCGAACCCAATCAAACCCAGGTCGACGATGGTTCCCAATCCGGCTTGCCGGTTGGATTTGAACCGATTGGCGGGACTCGAAGCGAAGCGGAGATGGGGCCCGGCAGATTCACTCAGGGTTCCCAATCCGGCTTGCCGGTTGGATTTGAACCCCTGGCGGGACTCGAAGCGAAGCGGAGATGGGGCCCGTCAGCTTTAAAAGGATCCGATGGTCGCTTTGTGGAGTTCCGTTTGGCCAAGGGCAGGCAGATGGATGACATTGCTGAGCAAGGTGGCCGAGGCACTGGTTCATTTGCCGTTTGGGTGAAACGAACCGATGGTGCCATGATCGAAAACATTGGCGACCTCACCTACATCGGCGATTTCCTCCCCATCGGATTCGCTGAGGCTATGGGTCAACCTTATGTTGGCAACAGTCTCGACAACACGGTTCGCGTCGGCAAACTTGTCTCCACGCCATGGGTCCTGTTGTCGATCAATATCCAGCAGGTGTCTCGCGGATTCGGATACGGACGAGCCGAGCTGTGGGCGCAAGACGGGACGTTGCTCGCCGAAACAAGCCAAAGCGCAATCCTACGTTTGCATACAAAAGTCCACGAGCCGCGCACCGGACGAAAACACGCATGAGCAGATCATCCGCTATGCAACTTTCGAGGAAACTATGACTACCGAATCATGAGTCCAACGCAAAACTGTTTGCAACGGTGATCACCACGAGCTCGGTTGGTGGTTGTCGCTCGGGTTCGGGCACGGGGGTGATTTCGCGGCGCGGCCCAACGACTTGTACGAGCATAAGCCCGTGGTCGGTAGTGGAGAGAATCCCTTTTGCTCGAACAAGCTGACCTCGTAGCTGGTTCGGTAGTGCCTCGAGCCATGATTCCAATTGCGCGAAGCTCAGCGCGTCTGGTGGTGTGATGAGATGTGTTTGATGCGCGTCGAACAAGGTTGAGGGCGCAATGGCTTGGGAGTCCGTTGGTCGACGACCGCCTAGCGCCAGGAATCGGCCGACTGAGCCCATGCCAAAGATATCGGAATGGCAGTTGAATACCGGTGTGGTTGGGGCTAGGTCAGCTAGTCGTTTCCATACGTTTGATAACGAATCTGTATCGACCAGTTCTCCTTTGGTCAAGATCAACAAATCGGCATAGGTTATCTGCGCGCATAGTTGTTTTTGGATCCACTCGGGTAGCGCTTCTGGCATGAGTTGATCGGCGGCTACCACCACGACTATGCCGTCGAGCATGAAACCCGCGGACTGTCCCCAGGGAATCATGCGTAAAGGTTCGGCAACACCGCTCAGTTCAACGAGCACGTGATCGGGGGGTTCTGGTCGCGCACGGATTTGGTCGAATGCAGCGCCCATGCCGTCGATAGAGCTACAACATACGCAACCGTTGGTCACTTCGATCATGTCACCACGACGTTTGCGAATCAGCTTCGCGTCGATATTGATGGCGCCCACATCATTAACGATCACGGCAATCGGACGGTCAGAATTCGCAATCACCTCGTTGATAACGGTGGTCTTTCCTGCACCCAAATAGCCTCCGAC
>JAYUVJ010000194.1:0-8451 GCA_043754155.1 Acidimicrobiia bacterium | reverse complement strand
AGCCGATTGCCTCGGGGCGTCTTGACCGGGATCGTGATGTTCTCGTCTTCACCTACGGACGGCGTTACCTTGCCCGCGATGATGCAATTTCGCTGTTCGCACCCGAGCTTCCTCTCGCCAGCGGGCCTCAACTTCCGTTGTCTGGGCCTCGTCGCCGGGTGTATCCGCGATGCTGCGCCTGATGGTTGGGGCCAACGGGTGATTGAGAACCGTCTGATGAGTCGAGTCGGCCAACTGGGCGGTCTCATTGGTGGGCCGCGTGCCGGACAGCAGTATGGTTTACTCACCTACCTTTTAGAATCAGGCTCTAACCGCATCGGCGCGCTGGATTTCAGTTGTCCCCAACCGAGTGCGTCCCGCGCGAAACGACGGTCGCTACCTTCGCAGAGTTGATGGAATCAGTTGATCGCATGGATGCTGGGATCCCTCTTTCTCCCGAGTTGGACCTTGCCTTGTTGCACGGAACATCGATCGGCGGTGCCCGTCCGAAGGCCACGCTCGTCGACAATGGTAGAACCCTCATTGCCAAGTTCTCCTCCCAAATCGACAGTGCACCGCTAGTGCAGTTTGAGTTCTTTGGAATGGAGCTTGCTCGGCGTTGTGGCCTGAACGTAGCTCCGGTAGAACTTGTGGAGGCAACAAGCGTGAGGTGTTAGTTGTCGAACGTTTTGACCGCCCAGCCGGCGGTACCAGAAAAGTCATGGTGTCAGCGCTAACGATTCTCGGCCTTGACGAACATGGAGGTCGATACGCCAGCTACGCCGATTTGGCTGATCAGATTCGCGCTCGGTTCACCACTCCCGATGCGACGTTGAAAGAATTGTTTGCGCGCATAGTGTTTAACGTTCACACCGACGATCACGCTCGTAACCACGCAGCGTTTGGAATGGTTTCGAACTGTCGCTAACTCCGGCTACGACCTAAGCCCATGGTTGCGATCGGGCGAAACTACACAGTCGATGATTCTTGACCGCACCGGTCACCGTGACAGCAGCCTCGCTCGTTGTTTCGAAGCAGCGAACATTTTTCATCTCGACCAAGACGCAGCTCGATCGATTATCGACCGCCAAAGATCAATTATCGAATCTGAGTGGGAGGAGGTCTGCGAGGCGGCCCGACTCAAACCCCTCGACCGCAAACGACTCCGAAGTAGCGCGGTTCTGCACCCATCAACAACCTATGGGTACTGATCCGGCCTATTTAACTGGTTGCCGAGAGATCGGCGTTTAAAGACCGACTCGAAAGGTGTTGCGTCCTAAACCTCGACACGCGCGAACTGTCAGTTGCTTTGCACTGGTCGAATTTATAACAATGCTTTCACCCTATAAATGGCTTGAGGTTTGCAAGGCCCCAGAACTCGCCGTGAACTGCAGGCGCTAAGTCGCGGACGATGACGCATTAATCGTAATTTTGGCTTCGGATGCAACAGGCACGGGCACATGTTCAGCGAAGCTAGCTGCTGGAGAGAACGAAACCGGCGAAGAGGGTTACGACCCCCAAAACCAAGGTGATGGAGAATGCACGCATTTCGCCGAAGCGGGCGTTGAGAGTGCCGCTGAGGCTCAAAATCGCCACGCCCAAGGACAACAGGCCTAGGCCGACAACGCGCCGAATTGGCAGTGGATCCGCCACGTGTGGTGTGTCCGTCGGCAAAGGGTTGGGAGCCGTTGAGTTGGGGCGCTGCGCTTTGAGTGCACGACGGGCTTTGAACAAACTGACGGCGCCCAGGATGGTTCCAATAAACACCACGAGGGCACTTACGCCAGACCCAACGGCGGCCAAAATGCGAGGGCCGGGCCCAAAAACGAGCTTGCCCTGCGGAATACCTTCGGTGGGAAGCGCGCTTCGGAAAGGCTCTGCAAATACCAGGCCAAACGCGAACATACCCAGGAGACAAACGGCCCGAAAGATGCGGTCGGCGGTGCGGCGCTTCACCAAAAGATACAGCTGGCCGGCGGCAAGGAACGGCACGTTCACGATCGCCCCACAGGCGTAATAAACCCGAAACGACGGTGAGTTCCACCCAGTCGCCGATCCCCACGCCAACGAAGCTGCGCCAAGGGCAAACAGGGCCAGCGAAATGGACCAAGCCAAGTCTTGCGGACGGCGCTTCAACCAGTAACGCTCCAGAACTAAGCCACTGAATGCCGAGGCCGTGAGCATGGCGCCAATGGCCAGGGCCGTCGTCAGCATGAGATCGGGGTTCTGGAACAGGTGGCTGTTGGGAGGGCGGACGACATGGGAGTTCACAGCTTTGCGCATCTTTGGGTGTTGCTTTGCTCGGGCGTGTTGGGCAGGCGACTGTCAAACCACACCGTCAAAACCACACCGTCTGACCACACCAACAGCCAAATCGAGGACGGTGTGGGCAGATGGTGTGGTTTCGTCCGGCAACGAGGCGTGAGATTGGTTCTATGAGGGAGCGATGAGACGCTTGTGAAAAAGTGCACAAGCGCCTACGGTGGGGGTCGTGAACAAGGTGGCGCGGAAGATCCCCGATGCCACTGTGGCGCGTCTGCCGCTCTATCACCGTGCCCTTTTGGAGCTAGCAAAAACGAAGTCGGCGACGGTTTCCTCCGACACCCTGGCCGATCTGACCGGCGTAAATGCCGCCAAGGTCCGAAAGGATTTGTCCTTCATTGGCACCTACGGCACCCGAGGTGTGGGGTACGACGTTGACAATTTGCTTCGCCAGATCGGTCGCGAACTCGGGTTGACGGAGAACTGGCCAGTAGTGATTGTCGGCATTGGCAACCTGGGCCAGGCTCTGGCCTCTTACGGTGGGTTCTCGGCACGTGGATTCCGAATCGCCGCCCTTCTCGACGCCGATCCCAAAAAAACGGGTTTGGAGGTTGGCAACCTGAAGGTTCGCCCTACCGGAGAGCTGCATGAGATCGTGCAGAAACATTCGGTTGCCATCGGCATCATTGCCACTCCCGGCCATGCCGCTCAAACCGTGGCCGATCAAATGGTGGAAGCCGGCATTGCTTCGATCTTGAACTTTTCACCGTCGGTCATTAACGTGCCAGAAACGGTGGCCGTGCGCCGGGTTGATTTAGCTGTTGAGCTGCAAATTCTGAGCTTTTACCAACATCATCGGGACGACGAGGCGATTCCGGCTTTGGTCCAAGATTCTGGCGCTGGTCCAAGATGAATCGGCGAGTGGGTCCGGGTGTGTCAGCGATCACCGCTTCGGGGTGCGATCCCGTTTGGTGCATGCCAGGAAATGAACCAGACTTGAACACTGTGTTTTCCGTCAGCTTTTCGGCCATCCCTGGGGCGGGTTTGCTATGTCGGTGGTAGTGGTTGGGCTGAATCACAAAACCGGGCCGATTGAAGTTTTGGAACGAATGACCGTACCGGCAGCCGGGCTTGCCAAGACGCTCCACGCTCTGCATTCGGGTGACCACATCGCCGAGGTTGCAGTGCTTTCCACGTGCAACCGTACCGAGGTCTACGCCGTTTGCGAGACCTTCCACGGTGCCTTGGCGGAAATCAACAGGTTCTTCACGGAACTTTCCGGCCTGGATCTTGGCCACTTTGCGCCACACCTGAACACCGCCTACGACGATGGTGCGGCTCGTCATCTCTTCACCGTGTCGGCTGGGCTTGATTCAGCTGTAGTGGGCGAAACTGAAATCCTCGGCCAGATTCGCACGGCATTTGAAGCAGCACAAGCCGCAGGCACGGTCGGTCCGCATTTGTCCTCCTTGTTTCGTTCGGCTCTCGAAACGGGTAAGCGCTCACGTACCGAAACAGGTATTGCTCGTGGCACGGCCTCGGTTTCCCACGCTGCGGTTGAGTTGGCGGCCGATCGTCTATCTTCGCTGAAGGATCGCTCTGTGCTCGTTCTGGGGACGGGGGAAATTGGCGTGAGCATGGTGAACGCACTGCGTCACGCTGGCGTAGATCGGGTGCTGGTTGCCAATCGCACTCGACAAAAAGCAGCGGCCTTGGCTCGCCAAATCGGTGGAGTTGCCGTTCCGCTCGATGAGTTGCCGACCGCTCTCTGTCAGGTCGACGTGTTGCTTACGGCTACTTCTTCAAACTCGGTTGTGCTGGGTTTTGATGATGTTGTTGCGGTAATGGAGGCTCGTGCCGGTCGCCCTTTGTTGATTGTGGATGCTGCACTGCCACGAGACGTTGATCCCACGGCGGCAAGTATCGAAGGCGTAACGCTTCTCGACATGGCGGCCATTCGATCCTTCGTTGAGCAGGGCTTGCAGGGTCGACGTAACGAGATTGATGCGGTTCGCGTCATCGTGGGCGAAGAGGTTGAACGGTACCTTGCTGGTGCCTCGGCTCGTCAAGTTGCTCCGGTGGTGACTGCGCTTCGCGCACATGGCGATCAGGTTCGCCTTGAAGAGCTTGCCCGCTTCGATGCGCGGTTTGCAGGCCTTTCGGAATCGCAACGTGAAGCGGTTGAATTGCTTACCAAGCAGCTGGTAGCCAAGTTACTGCATGAGCCGACGGTGAGTCTCAAGGCGCACGCTGGCACGGTTAAGGGTCAACGTATGGCCGACGCAGTTCGCACCTTGTTCACTCTTGGCGACTGATTTTCAGCGTCGGTTGTTCGTTTCTTTGTGATGTTATTTCTTTGAGATGCTCTTTCTTGTGATGTTGAAGTGATTTTGTGATTCGCGCTGCTACCCGCTCGTCGCCGTTGGCTCGTTGGCAAACTGACCACGTTGCTCAACTGCTACGCATGCATAGTTCAATTTCGATTGATCCTCTCTACGTGGACACGTTGGGCGATCGCACGCAGGCTCTTGGTACCCCGCTGCATTCGCTTGGTGGACAGGGCGTGTTTTCCAAAGAAGTGCAGGCTGCGGTTCTTGAAGGCCGAGCGGAAATTGCGGTGCACTCAGCCAAGGATTTGCCGTCGGTTACGGCCGATGGTTTAGTGATCGCAGCCATTCCCGTTCGTGGAGATGTGCGTGATGTGCTGATTGGTTCCACGCTCGATGGTCTTCGTGAGGGAGCGCTGGTTGGCACGGGTTCGGTTCGTCGTCGGGCTCAACTTGGGGCTTTGCGACCCGATCTGCAGTTTGGTGAAGTACGCGGGAACATAGGTACGCGTATTAGTAAGTTGTCGCAGTTTGATGCCATCGTGTTGGCTCACGTTCCCCTGCATCGTTTGGGTTTGTGGGCCGATCTTGTGCACGAACAAACCGTTGAAGTATTACCGGTTTCCACTATGTTGCCCATGATTGGCCAGGGTGCGTTGGCAATTGAGTGTCGCGCCGACGATGAAGCCACTATTGCTGCACTTTCCACGATTGACGACCCCGAATCGCGGGCATGCGTGACCGCCGAGCGAACCTTCCTTTCCATGCTGGGTGCTGGTTGTGACCTGCCGGTTGCTTGCCTCGCCGAGCCAGTTCTTGCTGGAGGATTCCGGGTTCGAGCGCTAGTTGCATCCGCTGATGGCGCGACAATTGTGTGGGCAGAAGCTTTCGGGGAAGACGTTGCCCTGCTCGGTGCAGAGGTTGCCAACTCCGTGCTCTCCCAAGGAGCCGCCGAACTTCTACGCGCTGCTCGGTAGGTCCGCTAGCCGTCGGTGTCTAAGTAGGTGCCTTTCACATTGAAGTAGCTATCGGCGCATCGCAGTGCCCAGTCGCCGTCACCACTGAAATTCGCAAGACCCCAGATGGTCGCTGGGCCAGGAATACCAATGGGCGGTTGGGCACCACGACTATGAACAAGCCTGTTAGTTGATCGCTCTGCCACGATCGAACTGTTGTGAGCTGCTGCGGCTGCGGGAACCACTGATCGAAGCGCGCATATGAAGATAGACACTGCGCACATCGGAAGTAATCGGCCTTTGGATAAGGACTTCGTAGGTTTGACCCTTTCCCATCGGCCGCTCGCAAACCAGGAAAGAAGAACGAGACCCACGAGCATCGGGGCTATTACCGCAATCCGCGCTCGTGGGACCAACCGTTCTCCCGTGCCAATGATGCACAGCAAATCAATCCCATAAGTCAACCCGAAAAGGATGGCAACGCTCGCCAATCCCAGCCCAGCTCGGGAACCCAAACGGCGGCCCAACGACACCCCGGTGATCAAGGCGACGCCAACCAACAACGTTCGTTGGGACACCAGCCATATAAAGAGACGCAACGTGTCGGTTGCAGCGGGGATCGGTAATTCGAGGAGCGGTCGTCGTTGGATAAAGGATTGTCGAACGGCATTTCCGGGTGCTGCTGCCATGACGGCAAAACCCATCATCGAAACCAACGTGGCCGCCAGCATGCTTTTGCGAATCGAACTTCCTCCAAACAACAACAAAACTACAAGGCAGCCGACGAACAGAGCGCCAATCGCCTCGTTGCACCCCACGGCCAAGAATATGAGTATTAAAGCGCAACCACGAGAGAGTCGAGCGACGGTTGCATTGTTCGACCTCGGAAAGGCAGCAATTAGAGCCCCAGCAAAGAAGAGGAACGGCACAAAGTAGGTCAAACCGCCGGTTAGCCAAAGAACCGATTGACCAAAGTTGTCGTAGAGGCCGAACAAGGTTGCACAGCCCAGAGCCCCATACAGTGGCGCATACCTTTTGGGTATCAACGATTCGGGTAATCGGGCTGCGGCGGCTGTGAACATCCCGATTGAGAGTGCAGCGAGAATGGGAGGAGCGATATGTGAACTTTGGAGTCCAAGGCGCGTAGTTACGCCAATGAGGGCGTTGAATGTGTAGCGGCCAGACCAGCCTCGGTACTCCCGCGCTTGCATCCGGAGAAGCCCAAGATCGCGGCTCTCGGCGCCTCGGCAGAAGTCATCTGCGACCCAGTAGACCCACCGACCGATGAAGCCAAACAGAGTGATGATGGCGAGCGAGGGCAACCAGAATGCAAGTTCACGTATCCGCGAGCCCCCGCCTTTGCGCCCTTCTTGTCCTTCGTGTCCTTCGTGTCCTTCTTGTCCTTTGTGCCCTTCGTGTCCTTTTTGGATTTCTTGTAGGGAAATACTTGCCGCCATCTTTTGGCTATCGGCCGTCGAGGCTTCAGCCTTGAGTGGCTCTTCACTTGCAACACTGTCCGCGACCTACCGGAGTTCGCCAGGGCCGCTACGGTTTAGGCGATGCGTTTGTCAACAGAGCCCAATGATGGAGGAAATCTCGATCAAATTCTGCGTGAGCGTACGGTGGCGATTACCAGGGCTGCGGATCAAGCGGGGCCGTTAACGGAACGGTTAGAGGCTTTAGGGGCAACAGTTATTGAAGTTCCGGTGATTGCCATAGCTGATCCTTCCGATGGGGGTCAGGCTCTGTCCTCAGCGATAAATAATCTGCATACCTATGATTGGGTGGTTCTCACTTCGCCGAATGCGGCTTCGCGATTCTTTTGGGCGGTGGCATGGCAACAACGTCAATCTCTGGTGCCACGGGTTGCGGTTGTCGGCCCAGGAACGGGTGAGGTTGTGCGCAGGGCAGGAGGTATTGTGGATTTTACTCCAGACCGATCGATTGGTGAAGGCATCGTCGAAACGTTTCCCGCCGTATCCTCGGCTACCAAAGGTGGTTTGGTACTACTTCCTCAGGCTGCGGCGGCGAGACCCACCGTTGTTGAAGGCTTACGCAACGCAGGTTGGCGTGTCGACGTCGTTGAGGCTTACCGGACGGTGGCTGCGGATCCCGACAAAGACCAGATTACCGCCGCATTGGCAGCCGATGCGGTGGTGTTCACGTCGTCCTCGGCGGCGTCAAGGTTTGCGGCCATCGCCGGAGGCTTGGCCGAGTGGCCCCGCATCATCAGCATGGGCCCGCAGACAACGCAAACCGTTGAATCCAGTGGACGTACGGCCGCCGCCACGGCTGATCCGCACACGCTCGACGGGCTCATCGCAGCGATCGTTCATGTCCTGAGCGAATGATTTGAGGTCTGCTCACGCTTTGGCCGCAAAATTTGCCAACGCATGGGTCTGTGAGGTCGTGGCGTTTGGCATGCGGGTCCTTGGCGAAACTCATGTCGTGTTAGAAGTTTGGGAGCTGAACCGGTGCGTGTACCTGAATTGGTTTGGCGTCGCGTCTTGGACCGGGATTGTGCCCTGCTCGCAGGTGCGAGGGAAATTCGCACCAGCGCGATCGGCCTAGCGATTACCGTTTGTAACTGTGAAGACGTCGACTGTTGAAGAGTTCTCTGCCCAAGTAGCTGCCGTCGAGGCCCGTGAAGGGTATGTTCGCCCCGCCGCATTCGCTGTGGGTATTGCCACTATTGCTCCCAGCGGGAAAGTGCTCGATACGGCCTATCCGGTCGTGAACTGTGGGGAGAACTTTGGTTCTGCAGCAGTTTTGGCTGATCTGGTGGGGCACACTTCGGGTACGGCTACCTATCAGCTGACCGATGAAATGCTTGGCTCGGCCCAAGACACGTTCGCCTGTTTCGTCGGAGACGGGAAAGCCCATCCGAATATTGACGTGCTCGGCATGGCTCGATCTGCCCTCGGTGC
>JAYUVJ010000193.1:0-7333 GCA_043754155.1 Acidimicrobiia bacterium | reverse complement strand
TGTAGGTAGTCGAGGCAATCAAGAGTTTGTTGTTTGACATTGGTGTCGACTGGTTGTTGATCTCTCTGAGAACCTATCGACTCTGCGGCAACTTCCCTTAGTTTTTCAACCGACCACGCGGTTCGTCCGATCCCTACAACGGGCATATCCAATTGACCCAACGCTTCGAGCTCATAGAGCGAGGAGAACAACTTCTTTTTCGCCAGATCCCCGGTGATTCCAAAAATCACCAGCGCCGAGCAAGGTGTCGTGGACAGCTCGGTCATTTAGTCGAAACACCCGAAAACTTGATCGGGCTCCGCCTGCGGATCATCGAACGTTCGTGGCGGTAAAAAGTAGGAAGGTAGGACCGCTTGGCTTCATGCACTTTTCGCCGCGCTAGCTGCTTTACGCTCTGTTGTCTTGCCTGTAGTCGAAAGAACACCTGAAGCTGATTCGAGATGAGCACGAACGAACCACTGGTATAGCTCAAGCGTTCCGGTTTGGCGCACCAACAGATCAACGGAGATAGCATCAGCTTCAACGGCGTCGATAGCATTTCTATGGCTGTCGATTACGCCGGAATACACAAGATCCAGAGCTCCGAGGTGTTCTGGGACCAGAGCCCGAAGAAGCGAATAATCATTCCACGTTCGCTTCGCTACCACGTTTCCCGGCAGCCCGTTTGGAGATCCGCCTAGCGAAGCGATTCTTTCAGCCGTTTCGTCGACCATTGCCGCCACGCCATCGACCTGTGGATCCAACATGAGATGCACACCTATGAAAGTTGGACCCACGACGTTCCAGTGAATGTGCTTCAGCGTGAGGGTTAGGTCAATCAGTGAAACTAAACGCTCCTGCAGTACAACAGCAATGGCCGAACCTTGTTGCTGTGCCAGGCCTGGAACGGTGAAGGAGTTGTTTGGCGCCTTGCTCCTTCCGCTCGCTTTTGTGGCTGTTGAAGTTACTTTTGCCATGATTTTGCTCTCGATCCAACGGGGGGACCAACGTCCCAGGGAACCGGGCTATACCCAAACGAAAGGTTGCTAAACCAAAGGGGCGATCTTTTTACCGCCCTTAGTGATTGCTCGCAACGTTTGCGATCCTGTGTAAATCGTTAGTAACTGAAGTTACTTGTCGATTTGTGTTTCGAATTGTCCCAGGTGGGTATCTAGAGGTCGCGTGCAATATTGCAGGCCGAATACTTTTGGAGGACTGATGAAAAACTCACGACGACGTATTGGAGTTACCTGCTGTGCGCTCGGGATAGGAACCCTTTTCTTGCCAATGTTGAGAGCCGAAGCGGCACCGGTGTCTTTTGGCGCAGTGGCCTCTGCTGCTGATGAGACGACGCCACCAGCAGCCTCGGACCTTGGAGCCGCCGGCATAGTTGACATGACGATAGACGGAGTGACCGGTGATGTATGCGTACAGAGTTCTTTGAGCGGTCTATCTGGCCCGATCGCAGCGGCTCACATTCACACTGGTGCCGCTGGCGTAGCAGGAGCGGTACTTATCACGCTCCCGAGTTCCAGCACAACGGTGGCGGGCTGCGTTACAACCACCCCGGCACAAGCTCAGGCAATTCTGGCAGCACCAAATGGGTTCTACTTTAACGTCCACACCTCAGCGAGCCCGGGGGGTGCCATGCGAGGCCAACTCAGTTCGGCAATGTTCAACGCAACGCTTACTGGCGCAGCTGAAACCCCAGTCGTTGGTGATCCCGATGGTTCGGGGCAAGCAGTCGTAGCGGTGGACGCCACAGCAGGTCGAGCCTGCGTGTACACCTCGGTTGCCGCAATCGATCTTCCCGCCGCCGCCGCCCATATTCACTCAGGAGCGCCTGGCGTTGCCGGACCGGTAGTCATTCCACTAACCGCCCCAACTCTTGCGATATCGGCCTCATGCGGCAAACCAGCTGCCGGAATAATTACTGCCTTGCTCGCAGCCCCTACAGCACACTACGTGAACATACATACCGCTCCCTTCCCTGGTGGAGCAATCCGCGGCCAGCTTGCCACGCGAGTAGCCGCGGCCGTCCCATCTCCCCTGGTATTCGCGACGATTCCAGCTTCTACAAGCACTGCACCTTCAACCTCGGCAGCGACCGCAACCACCATTGCCGTAACGGTAGCTCCCACCACCACAACGGTTCCCGTAACGACAATTGCACCGGTTGTCACGGCGGCCACGACTGCGCCCACAACCACGGCTGATGCTTCAACTCCCGCGGTTCCAGCCACACCGATCGACGACGAACCAACTTTCGCCGGGTGAATCGCTCAAACGGTGATCGACGATAAGAAGTAGAGAAACAAACGTGATGCTGGGTCTTCTGCGAGGACCCAGCATCTCTCCTCATGGTAGGTAGTAACAACACCATCACATCAACAACATCAGGAGTCATAATGTCGGAGCTCACGCACGAAGAACAATTGGAAGCCTCTAGACCAACCGGCGCCAGCAAAAAGAAGAAAACCACGCTTTCAGACGGGCGAGAAGAACCGTATGACGAAGAGCCCGAGGTACCGCAGAAATAGCCGGCGAACGTGGTGCCGCAGAAATCAAGGTGTACGGGAGGAAGGGACCCTAAAGTGGGGAAAGCGAGCAGATGCCCTACAGGCTCGCCCTAACTACTTCCTCCAAGATTGGATCACCGTTATCGTCGGGCCTAGCTCGCTCTAGAACTAGCTCAGCGGAACGGCCATCCAACGTAAGTGCGCCTAGTTCATTGGCGAACTCGGGGCCGTGAGTGAGTTTCCAAGAGGCTTGTGAGGTGCGTACCCTTACGGATCGCTGAAGAATTCTTCCGATTCGCCCACCAGTACTGCCCATTCCGAACTTCATGGCTCGCCGCTCGTTACGTGAAAGAGTATTGCGAATAGGTGAGCTTACTAATTGATACACGCGACTGTGCACGGTGGGCTGTTCTGGATAGGAAACTTCGGCGACGTAGCTGAAATGAATATCGCCCGACAAAACTGAGACCGTTGCTGGCGGAGTGATACCCGAGGAGGATCCAGTGCCGGTGGCAATCTCCCCGATTAGGGCCAACATCTGGGCGAAAGAATGTTCAAACGCTGGCCAATCTTCAAGATCCAGAAAACGCCGAATTCGCTCGGAGATCCGTGCAGCGATACGTCCCCAGGCCCCTTCGCAAAGCGCAGCATTCCAGATCTGCAGACCGTGAAGACCCCCGGGGACCATTACCGGAACCGACGCTCCAATCAGAAGGTGATCAATTTCGGCGCGGCAAGTTTTGTCGACCCAGTTCCATTCTTCAACGCCGAGCATTGCTCGGTATGGCTCTAAAACTCGCGCATTGCGACAGTCGACCACGACGATGCGAGTGCGACCTAAATTGCGAACAAAGCTAAAGCGATAGCCTCCCTCGATGGGTGTGAACCGTTCGCTTTCCAATGCCCATGCATGCAGGATCGCTTTGCCGTCACGCGCCTTGGTCACTTGGGCCAAGATACCCTCCGATGCGATCGTAGCGGGAGACAAATTGCCTAGGTGCTGATAAATCCAATAGGACATCAACGCTCCAACCATATGTTCTTCCCACCATGGTTTCGCCCGCATTTCTTCTACCCAACGTGCAGAGATGTTCCAATCGTCGACCATATCGTGGTCATCGAAAATCATTGCGCTCGGGACAACTGAGAATACCCATCGCTCTACGTCGCTCTGCCAGGACTCACGATACAACGATGTGTAATCCTCGAAGCCCTGCACAATATTCTTGGGCCTCCCTTTGAGGGCACGTGCGCTGTGCTGTTCCCATCGACGACGAAGCCTCGACGCAGTCTCGGGCGATGGTTCATCGGCGTAGACCTGATCACCCAGAAGCAGCAGAAGATCTGGCCATGAGGTGGAAGGTTGCGTCTGCATCCGAAGCCCGTGGGCTCGTAAAGAGTCGACACCTAAACCTTGGCTACTCTCGGTTGCGGACAGCGAGAACGGGGGAGTGTGAGGTGCCGCCGCTCGACATGATCCGAACAACAATCGAAGAGGCCGCGTGCCTCCGCCCAGAGTGCGAATAACACTTGGTGGGAAGTTTGCGCCAGCTATCGGCCAGCGCGTTACTCCGTTCAGTTCAACGTGATATTCGATGGTACTTCCCGGAGTTAGCCCTTCGATAACCACGAGTGCGTAGTGGTGCGAGGAGACTTCAAACGTGTACGTTTCGGTTCCACAGATTGAAACTACACAAGGAGCGCTTGTCTCCACAAAGATTGTTGCGCTGGTTTCGTCTACATAACGCAACATGGGCCCGATGATAAGTTCACACATCTCGTTCATCCTCAGAAAAATCCATCCGCTCACTTACTACTCCTGTAGTACGTGGGACCCGAATTTCAACGTTTCCCCAAGTACTTTCCGGCTGGCGCGCAGAATTTAGCGTGGCTGAATTACCAACCGATTTTGTGCTGTCACTTAGACCGAGAGCGGACACTTGATCTAGAGGGATCGCTGCACCAGCAGATGCTTCGACCCTAGCGACTGGCAATCCAAAGCGAAGGATTCGACCCCCAAAAGCGAGAGAAACGACGGTGAACCAGAGCCATCCGATTGCCAAACCCCCGAGAACGTCGGTAAACCAGTGCACCCCAAGAAGTACCCGACTCGCAGCAACGGCAACCGATACACCCAGGGTAAAGGAAGCCAATGCCGCTTTAATCCGGGCCGAACGTCCGCGGCCGAGTAAAAGAGAAAACGCCGAAAACGAAGCGACTGCGGCAGCGGCGTGTCCTGAGGGAAAGGATGAACCCGAGAACCCGGTAAGCCGTGCCAAATCCGGCCGAGCTCTTCCAACGATTAGCTTCACCGAATTGGCCACGGCGAATTGTCCGGCAACCACCAACATAAGTAGCGCAATGACTGACTTGCCCCTCCCGCGCCGATACTCCAATCCAGCGACAACCAAGGATGCGATGAAAAGGAATTGATAACCACCAAGCACGCTTACTAGCTTTAGGGCCTCTGTAGACGAAGCGTTTGCGTGTTGGGATCCCCACCGGGCGAACGCGCCATCGTAGGCAGCCAGCCCAGAATTTGATCGAACCATTCGAACCAATAAGCCCACAGCAGATAACGAAACGACTACGCCTGCCAACGCGGCCGTCAATAGAAGACCGGTATCTAGGGTGGGGTCAAGTCTTGAGCGAACCAGTGATCGAAGCCGAGGATACTTGCGGACCTTGCCAGCAATTTCTTCGATCTTTTTTACCTGTGGTGCGCTGGCATCGTGGTGCGGCCATCTCCGGGCTAGCAAATAGGCGACGCCCGCAGCAGGAATTGCAACTGCCAACGCCGCCGCAATTGGGCTCACCGCTCCACCTTGGTTTTTCCGGAGTTCGCACCTAGCGGAGTGGTTGTGTCCGACCTATGCGTTAGCTGACGTCGGCTCATCAAACACCGTTGTTGTACTGGCGACGGCTGCTGCCTCAGGAACACAAACAATCACGGCTTGTGGTTTGACCCTTATTTTTAAGTGGTTCGTCTTCCCTCTCGGGCCGCCATCGATTTCGTAGGGCACCTTCTTGTCGAAACGCACATCGATTTTGGAGGCCTGTGTCGAATCAACAAACGGTGAACGATCCACATCGGAACGCACTATTACACGGCCCAGTACGCGAGCCCACTGAAGGGGGCCATCCGCGCTCACTACTCCCAGATCGAGAAGACCATCATCAGCTTTGGCATTGTCGAACACATGGAGCCCACCAGTTATGGTCCCAACGTTTCCAACCAAAACACAACTTGTTGGCCCTTCAAACCAAACGTGCCCGTTGACGCGAATCCTTGTTTTTGTACGTTTCGCCTTTATCGCCTGAACGCTACCTCTCAAATAGGCGATTCGTCCGAGTTGTTCCTTTTCGGCGGAACTCACATTCGACATTAAAACCCCGTCAAAACCCGCTCCTCCCATTACGGCGAAGCACTCGTCGTTAATCGTTCCTACGTCGATGCGCCGTCGGACGCCGTGTAGTGCGGTCCTCACCGCCTGCGAGATATCGCTCGAAACTCCGAGATTCGTCGCTAGAAGGTTGGCCGTTCCTGCAGGAAGAATTGCCATGGCAACCTCGGTTCCAGCTAGCACATCAACGCACCGCTGCACGGTCCCATCACCACCCCAAACAATTACCAATGAGGCACCTTCCTTAATCGCATCTTTCACGCGCTTCGGTGCCTTGCGGCTTTTATCTACCTCGTACCACAACGGGTCTTTCACACCGTTATCCGCAAGCACTTGGCGTAACTCGCCCAGGCCGCCTCCTAAGATTTTTCCGGTGTGCGCGATGACGGCAACTCGGATGCCATCGCTTTGAGAATGCTTCATGTGACTTCTCCTTGTGTGGAAAATTGGTGCTCAATAGCACCGGCGTTGGAAATGGGCCGCGGTCGCAGGGTGTTAGATGGAAACTGCGCATACTTTGTGGAGCGTTGAAACGCAAAAAATCCAACGTATAAAACTGCACAACCAAGGATCGTGCCAGCGGCAACGTCGAGCGGGTGGTGCATGCCCCGGTACATTCGGGCCCAGCCAACAAAGGAAGCGGCAATCAACGTCCAGCCTGAGCCAATAATTGCTACAGCGCCGCGGGCTTTTGGTGATCGGGCACGAAGGTGGGCGGAGATGATCAATGCAATAGTTCCGTAGAGAACGATAGTTACGGCAACGTGTCCAGACGGGAAACTACCAGTGCTGGGTACCGAACCGAGGTGCTCGACATCAGGTCTTTTTCTGCCTACCGCATAAGAAACGGTGAGAAAGAAAAGGAGCTCCGTTGGCACGATAACTGCTATCCAAGCAATTTCTCGCCAGTTCCGTCGGAGCGCCAAAACAATGCCCACAACCACCGCAATGACAATGATCGACGGCGCGTCTGCTGAGCGCGACCAGAAGGCGGAAAGGTGAGTCAGCGATGGGGTTCTGTGGTCGGCAAAGTACTGCACCACGCTTTCGTCCCAACGTACTATCCCACTTTTCTTAAGGGTTCGGGTGAGTACGAACCCGGCCGTCACCAGCACGGCCATTGACGCAATGTAACCCGCGACGATAACTTTGGCTGCTGAGCCAATACTCACCTTGGTTGCCGATTGTGGGCTTTCCAGTGCTCCGGGGGTCGCGTTCTGTGTGGTTGCGTCGTGTGTACTTGTGATGTGTGCATTCACGTTCATGTGGTGTGTGCATTCACGTTCATGACGGGGCCTGAAGTTGGCGATGGTTAAAGGTAAGTAGGCAGAATATTCCGTAGGCCACGAAGCCAAGCCCAACTATGGCTACTACAACCGCGCCCCACCTCTGTGTTGCCAGCCGACGTAGTGCGCCATCAAGTCCGGTCGC
>JAYUVJ010000192.1:0-2235 GCA_043754155.1 Acidimicrobiia bacterium | reverse complement strand
CTCACTATCCCAGTTGCTTGTCGGGGCGCGAGTCCGAAACGGTGGCCATGATGTCCCGGCCAGCAAACTCGCACCTCGATATGAACGATTGTGGCCACTCGTTGCCGCAGCGACACCGCTATGGCATCGCGTCGTGTTCTACAACAACGCCCATGACGAAGGGCCCCACCGAAGTCGCCGCATATCGTTTCGGAGTCACCGACTACCAACCCCGATGGCCCATGTGGACTCCAGAGCCACTCGCCGCACTCTGAGGTCTGTGGCTATGCGTTCCCACCATGCCCCGCACGTCTTCCCCGCACGGTATCACTTAATGAAGGCGAGATTTTTGAACTCGAGGGCCACCGATTGTCACAGAAGCTTCGATTTGGCGCGCAACGTTGGCAGAACCCGGATGCCGATCTCCCTGCCAATTTTGATGCCCATCGAATCGAGCATTACGGTGCTCTCCGAATCGAGCATTACGGTGCTCTCCGAAAAACCGATCGACTCGGCAGAGTTCATTGATTCACTACGTGAACGTATGACTGCTGGCCTCGACAAGCTCGACACGTTTGTTGCCCGTGGCGGCGACGATCTGGTTTCGGTATCGAACTGGCGTGGCGGTGGATCACCCTCACACCACTCGAAGCGCAACCCGAACCACAGAACCTTGGTCGAATAAAAAGATTCCAAATAGATCGTGACCATCAACGTCGCTATCCGACATTCTCAAAGAGACCGAACTTCTGCCTTGTCGAGCGGGGCGTTGACGGCGTTCCGAGCGCTTTCTGTGAAGCGCCATGGCACCGCGTTGCGCCGCTCGATGTGTCGGATGGAGTAGCGCGAGCTAGCCGTTTGGTGTCTAAGCGGCTAAGAAACGCCGCATCCATGTGAACCTACTGGTGCTGAGTTGCATCCGTAGAGAGGTCTGGGCCTTAGGTGGGGCCTTGGGGCCAGTGACACCGCCCTGGCGATGGCTACATAGCGCCGACGCTCGACCGATCCCGATGGCGAGGGTCGAGTAGTTCCAGTCGGGTCCTTACCGCTTCGTGATATCGAGAGCAGCGACTCGGTCTACCTTTTTGCCCCAACGGATTCTAATTTTCGTGCAGGGCCCGTCGGCCGCGAAGTTGGAGGGGAAGGACCGTTTCGTGCCCGCAGCTGGCGGAAAGGTCCATGTGCCATTCGATGTCGTCAAACTCAACTGCTTGGCGTCGGTCGAGGTGACCCACAGAACCTTGACCCTGGTCTCGTCGCTGGTGTCAGCGAAAACGAACCCAATTACCAAGTTATTTTCGCCAGTAACGTGAGGAATGTCCTCAAGACCTAGGCGGGCCCAAGTTGGCACCTTCCCAATTTGGGGTCGTTTGCAGGTATTAGCGGCCTGCGACGGTGGCGCTTTCGCGAATGCGTTTACGCCGATCAACAGTGCGAGGGAGCAGGCGCAGCGGGCACGGTGTTGCCCGCTACTGGGCGGTATCAAGCTCGACCGTCCGCGTAGCGAGGTTGAGACGTACACGGCACCTATCTGTTGCAACATGACGGCCTTTGCCAAGATCGTGGAGCTTCACGTCTTTGCTCATTCGGAACTGGCTTCGCATGTGGATTGCCTTCACGTTGATGGGGCGGCCAGCTTCGACACTGTCGCAGATAGTGATCCGGAAGCCAGGGTCATCGTTTTCTACCAACACTGCGCCTGTGTCGGTAGGAACGAACACCTTGTCAGCGAGCTCGACTTCTTGTGGTTGGGAATCAGACATTGGAATCTCCTTGAAGCAAAGAAACGCTACGAATCCGCGTAATGTGCATTGTCACGGCAATACACACTTCGATAGTCACGATCGCTGCACGCAATGCAGGGGCAAAAACGCCAGCAGCGCCGGGAAAGTCAGCCTGTCTTCTTGACCCTGCTTTAGCCGCTGCAGAGAGCAAAAAACACCGGATAGAAAGCCCAGCACTAAAGCAAACAAGTTCATTCCCTTCCGACGAAAAAATCAACCTATTCATTAGTGTGGGCGTGATTCCTCGGTCTGTCAAGCCAACAGTTCTTTCACAAGCGTCGAAGCGAACTCGACCGATAAGGCTCAGCCGAATACGCAATAGAGCCGATCGATATCCGGCGATATGCGGGTGATCGGCAACCGATAACGACGCCGAGTTGATCAGTCCGTAGCCTGGTCAGTTCGCGCCGAGACTTCGTCGATGAGTTGGATGCGGTCGGCTCGGAGCGAGGTTTCGGTTTGTTTCTTGCCG
>JAYUVJ010000191.1:0-3680 GCA_043754155.1 Acidimicrobiia bacterium | reverse complement strand
GCCAGAGGACTAGTAAATTTCGATCAGGCCTGCTGCACCCATGCCGCCACCAATGCACATGGTGACCACGCCGTACTTTGCCTTGCGACGCTTACCTTCGAGCAGGATGTGACCCGCCAAACGCGCACCCGTCATGCCGAAGGGGTGGCCAATAGCAATCGATCCACCGTTCACGTTGTACTTGGCGGGATCGATACCAAGCTGATCACGGGAGTAAAGGCATTGCGAAGCGAATGCCTCGTTAAGTTCCCAGATGTCAATGTCATCAACGGTGAGGCCATGGCGCTTGAGAAGCTTCGGCACGGCAAATACTGGACCAATACCCATCTCGTCGGGGGCACAGCCAGCGACAGCCCATCCACGGAACGCACCCATTGGAGCGATACCACGACGGCTTGCTTCGCCTGCTTCCATAAGCACCACAGCAGCTGCGCCATCGGAGAGTTGGCTAGCGTTTCCGGCGGTGATGAACTTGTCGGGACCCATGATCGGAGCAAGCTTGGCTAAACCTTCGATCGTTGTGTCGGCACGGTTGCACTCATCCTTGGTAACCGTGTAGGCGACCATGGTCTCCTCTTTGGTTTCCTTGTTGACGAGCTTCATCATCGTCTCCATGGGAACGATTTCGTCGTCAAAGAGTCCATTGGCTTGAGCGAAAGCTATTTTCTGCTGTGATTCAAGGGAGTACTGGTCCTGGTAATCCCGGGCCACGTTGTAGCGCTGAGCCACGATGTCTGCGGTATCGATCATGGGCATGAAGATTGCTGGGTACTCATCGACAAGTCGGGGATCGATGGTTTCACGGCCACCACGGCCATGTGGCATGGAGATTGACTCCACACCGCCGGCTACTACAACATCAGCGCCGTCTTGGGTGATGTAGTTGGCGGCAAGGGCAATGGCGTTAAGACCTGAACTGCAGAACCGGTTTATCGATGCACCTGAAGTGGTGATCGGCAGACCAGCGAGCAAACCAGCTTCTCTGGCGATGTTGCCGTTGAGGTGGCCGATATTGCCCATGTAGACGTCTTCTACGGCTTCTGGCTCTACTCCAGCGCGGCTAACCGCATGTTTCACGGCGTGCGCAGCCATGGACATAGGTGGCGTGGCGTTAAATCCTCCGCGATGGGACTTGGCTAACCCAGTTCGGGCATAGGACACAAAAACTGCTTCACGCATTACAAACTCCTTAAAAAATGAATCGACTCAAGAAATTTAGTGGGAATCGGGCCAAGGTCCAAAGTCGTGCCACTTTTACCTTGACCAACTACTCCTTGGATTTAGCTTTCGTTACCGGAAGTTGCGGACTTTGGTTTCGAAATGCCTCACCAACAGCCAACGAGGCACTAAGTGCACGTAGTAAGCACTTTCGCTACTTCAAGGCCTTAAGTACATCGCCGTACGGGATAGACCCACCTTGGGCTGCCAACGTTTTGCCGCGTTTGTCCATCAACACCCATGCTGGTTGCGAGAGCACCCCAAATTTTGTCCACGAATCACCGCTGGCATCCCAGAGCATGGTGGTGACTTTCATCTTGTGCCGAGCACGAAATGCCACGGCGTCTTTGGCGCTATCTTGCGTCCCCAGTCCAATAACGTTGATGGTTGATGCGTTTTGTTGAGCGAACTGCTCAACGCCGGGGGCTTCCCGGTTACAAGCACCTCAATGTGGTGCCCAGAACCAGATCAACGACGGCTTTTTTCCATCGGCAAACGAGGCCAAATCAACGTTCTTACTGCTCGACAAGTCCAGCACCGTCACACTAGGGAGGTCACTCTTGAAAATCGCCGCTTTTGGCGCGACTTTTGTAACTGGTTTGGCCGCAGTTTTCGCAACCACCTTCGCAGCTTTGAGTTTTGTGGTGGCGGCAAACGATCCTGTTGGAGCGACAACGATTGTGGCCATCGCGACTGCGGCGAAAAAGCCGAGTTTTCGTCTTACCGCCGAACTACGACATCGTTCCTGCAGATTTGTCGGTTTTGCGATCATAAACATTTAACAATTCCCTTTCCGAATTCGCCCGAATGGCATTTTTCCTTTGCTGAAACCACATTTTCCATCAAGCTGCGCAGTACGAAACGCCAACTACTGAGCCCCAAAGTACGGCACCACAACGCGCGAAAGAGGCAGCGAACAGAGCACCCAAGAAGGAACCGATCATCATCGCAAATCCTCGCCCGAACTTCTCTGTGCTCGAACGCGAACCGCGATTGCGAACACGGCAACGCCAAGCAGCACAGCGAGGATCACAAACGTGGTCGTGCTCAAATCATCAGCAAGCTGGGTTATGCGCTGAGACACATCGGTCACCACTCCAACCGGTCCTTCGGCCACGTTGTCGCCTCGAACAATCGTGCGATATTCAAAGTAACCGTAATAGGAGATGTAAAGCCCGCCAAGGATAAGCAGCGCTCCAGAAATTCTGTCAACGTACGGAAGAATCTTGCGCATCCCTCGGACCATGGCTTGCTGGGCAAAAGCAACGGCAATCGTGAGGGTGATCAACACCAAGGCCATGCCCAGCGAATACGACAGGTACACCAGCATCGATGAGACAAAGGATTTAGTCCGCGATGCAGCAACCACGGTGGTTGCAAATCCAGCAAACCCGCACGAGAGTGAGACCACGGCATAGGACAGTCCGTACACATACATCGCAGCAAGGCCCGATCCGGATTTGGATTTCGCAATCTTGAGAGCATTGATCTTGGGCGCAAATCCGCGCAACATGGCCATGCCCATTCCCACGAGCACAACACCAACGGCCATCGAGATGTAGGACACGTAGTCGATGACGCTGGAGAGCAAACTGGAAAACAGCACGCCAAGCACACCGAACACGGTCACGAAACCCAGCGCTACGGTTCCACCGACCTGGGTGGCCTTCAATAAACGTCGAGCGAACGTGGGCTCGGCCTCACCGCTTTCACTTGAGGTATTGGTCGTTGTGCCGACGTAGTAGGACATGTATGCAGGGAGCATGGCAAAACCGCAAGGGTTGAATGCCGCAATGATCCCGGCGCTTAAAGCCAGAGCAACGCTTCCACCGCTACGGAAACCTTGCAATTGGATTGCGTCGGCCAGCGGGCGGAAAAGCACATACATATTGTGGCGCCTAATTGAACTTTGATGGTGACAGCCATCTCAGCGCTGCCACAGCGATTCGACAACTCAAGATCCCATCTGGAGTTAACGATTCAGAGCGTCTTCGTTGCGTTCAGTCAGTTGGGACGATGCCCAACCAGAGACAACTTCAACGGATCCGCGTAGGCGCGTTCGTCGTCAGGATCAAAAAGCGTGACGATAACTACATATGGACTCTGAGGAGCAACTAGCTTCCAAAGGTATAAGTCCGCAGAGCCCCGCTTCCGGGGCAGTGAAAGGTTTCCATGAGCGTCGTTGGCACCCGAGTAGTTCGCAAAGAAGATCCGAAGTTCCTTACCACCGGTGGCGTGTACTCCGCCGATCTGCGCGACGAAAGACTGGCCGGGGCTGCGCACGTGACCTTCGTGCGCTCAAGTGTGGCCCACGCCAAAATCGTGAGCATCGACACCAGCGCAGCCAAAACGGCGCCTGGCGTGATCGGTGTTTACCAACTAGCTGACTTGGGCCTGGCCGTAACCCACATGCCTCCGCCGATCCCGATGCTGCCTGGCGCTATGGCCCGGCCCATCCTGGC
>JAYUVJ010000190.1:0-2565 GCA_043754155.1 Acidimicrobiia bacterium | reverse complement strand
CCGGGTTTTGTGGCTTCAATGTCGGCTTTGCGAATCAGATAGACCGGCCCAGAATGGTTGGCTGGCACGGTTCGTTTGCCCCCAAACACCACCTGGGGTTCGATCTTAAATGCGCAATCGGCGACGACGAGCCACTCCCGCGTTTGGGTGATCGAATGCAGAGTTTGTGGAATCACGGCATCAGTAATGGGCCACGAATGGAAGGCTCCATCAGCGGAGTAGCGAACCACCACAAGTTTGCCTTCGTGAGTATTGACTGTCCACATGACATTTCGATCGGGATCAATCACCGGGTGTGCAGTGCTGCGAACCATCGGGAGAATCGGTTGCGGAAACACTTCGAAGGTATGCCAATCCTTGCGATGCCCAACCTCGCCCACGAAGGCTAACGAGTTCGGATCAACCTCTACCGGGCGGCCTACATCCCACGTCATAAACAGTCGATCACCCCAGGGAAGCGGCGCCGTATTGGCAGCGTTGGTCATGCCAAAGGGCGAATGCAGGCCGACCATGGTTGAGCGAAACACGTCGGGCCGTTTCGATCGTAAGCGCGCAGATGGTGAATCAATCCTGCGTTGCCGCCAAGCAAACGTATCGCTCGAGGCACCAAAGGTTCCAGGCTGCAACGACAACCGATACGTCATTCCGTCGCCATAAAACGGATGCGACCCTCCGAACGTATCCGGATGCGGCGCGCTAATAAAGATCTCACCTTTGATGTCAGCCGGCCACGCTCCCTGCGTAACTTTCAGGTCATGATCGGCAGGGGCATCGGCACAAAACAACGAACGAGGTAGCGGCATCCGTGATGTCTAGCAGACCCCAATTCCCAACGCCCAGCTGGGGTTTAGTTGGTTTGAAACCAGCAACTATTTGCCACGCGTGGAGACGTTACGGCCGCCGGTTAACTCATAGCGGTTCGTGGCAGCCGACCAGCAAAAACCATTGCTGCACGGACTTCCTCCGCACTAAAGGTGTCACCAGATGCCGTCTCGGCCAAGCCCAGGCAAAGTTCCTCGACAGCCAAACTGTCAGACAGGATGTCGAGAGTCTCAACGAACGAGCTGAAATCATTCATCGAAGCTGCAGGCACACGTGGGCCGATCATGAGATCTTGCGTCTCTGGGCTACCGGTGGTTGCCCTGGCGGAGCCGCCCGGAGTTGTCTTCCACAGAGCCGTTCAAAACCCGAACCAGCACAACGCCGTGCTCTTCGAGCGAAACCACTTCCGCCACAGCCGAGTCTGCTTCTTCATTGCCCACAACCAAGCAAGAGCCCGGCACCAGCCGAACTCCCGGCCCGACATCTTTTACGCTGGCGTGAGTCAAGCCATCCGAATCGCAGCGGTGATAGTCAATCCAAAGATCCCAAGACATGTTCATACGTTACCTTCTCGAGCTGGATTTGGGATCGGAACGTCGAAGGCAAGCTCTAAACGGTCGAGCGTGGACTCATCTAGGTCGGGGAGCACGACGTCGAAGTGAGGGAACCTGAGCGTTGGGATCAATGCAAATCCCAGTAGCCGCAAACGGCCGACGTTCGACAGCCTGATCTTTCCGTACCGTTCCAGTGCAACCACCGAACGACAAAGTTTACTCAGGGACGTATATGGGTTCGCCGCGCCATTTGTCGCCGATGGACTCGTTTTGGATGCGTTCCTGAAGCAGGACGATTCCTTCGAGGAGGGCTTCGGGGCGGGGCGGGCAACCGGGGACGTACACGTCAACGGGGATAATCTGATCGATGCCCTTGGTGACAGAGTACGAATCCCAATAAGGTCCGCCGCAATTGGCACAAGAACCCATGGAAATGACGTACTTCGGCTCAGGCATCTGCTCGTAGAGACGCTTGATGGCGGGGGCCATTTTGTCGGTCACGGTACCCGAGACAACGACAAGGTCGGCTTGGCGCGGCGAGGCCGGGAAGGGGATAACGCCGAGGCGCATTACGTCGTAACGAGGGGACGCAAAGGCGGCACCCATTTCGATGGCGCAGCAAGCCAGGCCCCACTGGTAGCACCAGAGGGAGTATTTGCGGCTGTAGTTGAGCAGCCAGGTGAGTGGCTTGGCGCCCTTCTTATCGAGGAGACCCTTCTCAACTAAACCCATCGCAGAACTCCCTTTCGCCAAGCGTAAATAAGGCCTAGCAACAAAATGAACACAAACACGGCCATTTCCACGAGGCCAAAGACCCCGAAGTACTCAAGTCGCAGTGCCCACGGAAAGAGGAAGACCGCTTCCACGTCGAACATAACGAAGAGAAGGGCGAAAATGTAATAACGGATCTGGCTTTGCGACCAGCCTGCACCAACGGGGTCTACACCCGATTCGTACACGGTCAGCTTTTCAACTCCACCCGTTGTGGGGCGTACAAGGCGAGAAAGCGACAACGTACCGCCGACCAGCACAATGGCGGCCGCGGCGAGAAAGGCCACAGTGAGATAACTGCGAAGGAAGTCCGACACGGCCGTACACGTTAGTGCCCGTCACCCCCCACAACCAACATCACTGAGCGACACTTTGGCCTCATGCCCGGGGCCCGATCCCAAGTACGGTCAAAAAGCCG
>JAYUVJ010000189.1:0-3567 GCA_043754155.1 Acidimicrobiia bacterium | reverse complement strand
TCCCTTGGCATTCACTCGGGTATTGCCTTTTATCTCGAATCCCGCTTCTTCCAAAAGTTTTCGGCTCTTCACGAGATCTTTCTCGTGGGAAGCTCCTGGCAAAGCCCATGGCGAATCAGGATGAAGGAAGTTATCGTTTCCTGCGGTGCCGAGTCCCAACAAAATGTTGTCAACAATGGACTGATTGTCAATCGCCAAGCTGATGGCCTTGCGAACCTTTGGATCGTCGAAGGGAGCCTTTCGGGCGTTAAAAAACAGTTGCACCGATTCCATACGGGTGCCCTTAATCAGCTTTATGCCCTTCGTTCCTTTCATTGCGCTAACGAGTTCAGCAGGAAGGTTTCGCGCAACGTGGTCAACTTCCCGATTCCGCAGCGCCGCAAAAGCCACCGTTGGTTCGCGGACCACTACCAGGTTTAGGGTCTTAACCATAACCTTGCCCTTGAAATAGTCCTGGTTCGCTTCGAGTTTGTACCCCTGATCGGTAACTGCTTCGATCATTTTGTAAGGACCGGTTCCGATTGGTAGACCTGTGTACTTCGTAGGTTCTTTGACGCTTTCCCAAATGTGTTTTGGAATAATCGGGAGGTCTCCGCCGGGCAGGATCGGAAAGCTGGGTGCGGGTGCTTTGAAAAAAAGCTTCACCGTTTGTGCATCAAGTACTTCGGCGTGATCGTAAGGGGGCGTATCAGCGGCGTGATGGGCGTACCGGCCCGATGCTCCCAAGAACTGCTTGTAGTAATCGAAGGAAAACTTCACATCCTCGGCGCTGAACGCCACACCGTCATGCCACTTTATTCCGGTTCGCAGCTTGAGCGTCCATTGCTTTGCATCGGGCGATGGTGTTGCGGATTCAGCCAACCATGCATCGGGGTTTTTGTCGTTTTGGGACCAGAACAGCGTGTCATAGACAAGGGTCAAAATGTCGTGTGCATTGGGAGCTGAGAGAAAGCTGATGGTGAAAGGGGTGAGATTATTTTCATATCCGGGAATGGCTATGGTCAGCTCATCAGGATTTTTTGCCTGCGCAAGCGCTTTGTCTGGACCGCCGAATCCCAGAGCACCTATTAACCCGGCCACCAACAGCAGAAAAAGGCATCGTGATCGGCTCAGGACAGTCCGGCAGCGCAACATGTGACTCCAGTCAATCAAACCCTCGTTTGACACCGCAACGGTAACAACTGAGTCTGGTCGGTAAGGGTAAAACGCATGTACCGCCCCTTACGGAAGCCTAATCATCAGGCATTTCCTCACACCTTTTCGTAATCAACGAGTCGCTCTTTGAAAACAACTTCTAGAGTCCGGCGACCGCTCAGTCGTATCCGGAACTTCAATCTGCTCAAGTGCCGCCGTCCTTCCGAAAGAACTCAGCAAGGCGAGCGGCCATTTCGACTCGGAGGGGGACGCCGGAAAGGATGACGTCTACGGCGGGGATCGAGGTGTGGATGTGGCCGCGGGCTTGGATGTGATTCACCGGAACGCCAGCGGCTTGGAGGGCTTCGGCGTATGCGTTGCCTTGATCGCGGAGTGGGTCAAACTCGGCGGTCACAATGCACGCAGGGGGAAGCCCAGCGACGCTCGCGGCAAGTAGCGGTGAAGCTTTGGGATTCGAGCGATCAGTTGGATCGGCATAGTGGTCCCAGAACCAGTCCATGAGCGAAGCGGTGAGCAGATTACCTTCGCCGTTTTCGATATAGGAAGCGCGCGTAGTAGTTCCATCGGTAACAGGGGTAAGCAAGAGTTGACCGGTAATGGTTGGATCACCGAGATCGCGTGCGGTTTGGCAAACGACCGCAGCAACGTTGGCCCCTGCGCTCCAACCAGCGACAGCCAGTTCGCCGGGAATTCCGCCTAGGGACACAGCATTTTTCGCGATCCACTGAACGGCCGCGTAACCGTCGTCTACAGCAGCGGGGAAACGGGCTTCGGGGGCATGGCGGTAGTCGCAGGAAATGAGAATCACATTGCTACGTACGCAGAGATCACGGCAGAACGGATCATCGGATTCGCTATTACCCAGAACCCAGCCTCCGCCGTGGAAATAGGCGACGATGGGGTGCGGCCCGGGAGTGGCTGGACGATAGAGGCGGTAGGGCAACTCACCATCAGCCCCTGGATACATTCCGTCAACGATCTCGCCGACGTCGGGTCCGGGTGGTCGCAATGCCGCACCACCGGCGTTGACGGCACGGGCATCGGTGGGGCTCATCGATTCGAGTGGCGCCATTCCAAGCGAGCGTACGAATTCCAGCAGGTAAGAAACATCAGGTTGCAGGCGACGGATGACACCGTCATTGATCTTCGTAGACCCACCGTTGGCACTCATGGAAAAGCCTAGGTAATCACGGGCTACAACCTCATCGCAAGCCGTGCGATACCCTTCAACACCGCCGATGTAGGGCAGGAACATACGGGTTTTGCCGGGTACGTTGGCACCCATGTACCAAGAGTTTGCTTGCGGGTAGAGCGTGATGTTGGCACAGTCATTGACGTGCAAACCCCAGCCCGCCTCGGCGGTTTCCGTTGGTTCAATCACGTTGAATCCATCAGCGCGCATATGACTGAGTGTGTCGGTCACCCAATCCACGTGTTGTTCAATTGATACGGCCATATTGGATAGCACCGAAGGACTGCCCGGCCCGGTAATCATAAAGAAGTTGGGAAAGCCAACGGTGGTGAGTCCCAAATAGGTCTGTGGTCCGTGCGCCCACTTCTCGGCCAGCTTGAGTCCGTTGCGGCCCGTGATATCCACCGCAACAATCGCGCCGGTCATGGCATCGAATCCGGTGGCAAACACAATCGAGTCGAACTCGAACGAATCATCAGCCGTGTCGAGACCGGTTTCGGTAATGGTGACGATGGGATGCGTGCGGATGTCGACGAGGGAGACGTGCGGTTCGTTGAACGTCTCAAAGTACCCGCTGTCCAGGCACGGGCGTTTGCTGCCAAAAGGATGGTCTGTCGGACAAAGCGCATCGGCAGTTTCGGGATCGTTCACGATCGAGCGAATTTTTCCTCGAATGAATTCGGCGACCGTGTCATTCGCTGCAGGGTTAATCAGGATGTCGTTGTAGGCCCCCAGAAATGCAAAAAGCTCGCCGGCTTCCCACGCCTCATCAAACTTCACTTGACGTTGCTCCTCAGTGACGGAGAGTGCACTTATCTCTGATCGAACAACCGGCACTCCCCCGCTACTAGCTCGGGCCTCGGCTCGATACTCCTGATACCTGCCAGCAATTGCTGCAAGTTTCTTTTCGGGAACTGCTCCGTTTCGGGCGGGCACTGAAAAATTAGGCGTCCGTTGAAAGATAGTAAGCATGCTTGCCTGTTTGGCGATGAGAGGAATCGATTGGATTCCTGAAGAACCCGTCCCAATAACACCCACGCGCTTCCCAGTGAAATCCACGCCCTCATGGGGCCAGCGGCTGGTGTAGTACACGTCGCCTTTGAAACGATTCGTTCCGGGGATATCGGCTGCTTTGGGAAGTGACAGGCAGCCACTGGCCATCACGTAGTACCGACAGCTGGTGGTCTTTCCATCGCTCGTGCTCAGGTTCCACTGCGACG